>JBBIUG010000001.1:0-8324 GCA_037440325.1 Candidatus Nomurabacteria bacterium
CAACCATGCGTCAGAAAAACCACCCGCCCCGAGATCCGTATTACCCGTGGCCAAATAATCTCCGTCACTGTTTTGAATTACATCATAGAATACTTCACCTGTTACTCCGATATTTTTTTTCCAGGTGACGACACCAAGATCGTCAAATTTTACAACAAGACCCTGACTTGCAGACGTGCCGACATCATAATATTTTCCAACTGCGATATATCCACCATCGACAGTGTTTCTAACCGAGTTAAAAATGTGGTCGTTGGTACCATCTCCAACGCTTTCCGACCAAACGACGTTACCCGAAGAATCAAGCTTCATAATTACTCCGGAAGACGGAGCAGAAACAACACCGACAACAATAGCACCACCGTCAGAAGTTGATCTTATCGAATTGAGCTCCAAACTACCAGAATATGTTCGATAATCTTTAGACCAAACTATGGTTCCACCTTCATCAACCATTGTCACGATTCCTTGAGTAGGAGCATCAAAAATAAAGTGTGATCCAGCAAAAATATATCCACTACTTGTTTTGTCTACCCCATGAGCTTGGACAGTATCAGTGCCGCTTGTATAGACATGCATCCAGCTTGGCGAAAATCCTCCTCCGCTATCAGCAAGAGTTAATTGATTGGGTGCAGAGTAGTTTACATCTGTACTGCTATCAAAAGATGTTATGTCGAGCCAATTTGCTTGCCCTGGACCACCGGACCAGTCTGATTGTGAAAAACCTTGAATAGAAGTACATTCTTGGCTTAAGACGGTACTTGTGTCTGCTGGGGTAGCTGTGGTAGCTAGAATGCTAGCCACAGATGTATCTACAGTAGCGGTGGAATCAGCCGAAACAGCGGCAGAATCAGCCGAAACAGCGGCAGAATCAGCCACTAGTGTGCATGAGTTACTAATCGTACCGTCGGAACCAATTTTTAAAATCCACGTTTCGTCATAACCCGCGAATGAATAGGTCTCTCCAGCTGCGACATATCCACCGTCAGAAGTAAGTTCCAAAGAATAAGAATAATCTTCACCCGTGCCTCCGTATGTTTTCTGCCAAGCTATGGTACCTAGTGAATTTAATTTAAAAATCCAGGCATCATGTACCCCTGCTCCGGAAGAATCAGTATAACCTCCAACAATATATCCTCCATCGGATGTTTGATGAGAAGAAAAAGAAGAGTCCTGCCCCGTCCCTCCGTACGTTTTTTGCCAGGTAACACTCCCCAACGAATCCAGTTTTAGAACCCAGACATCAATACCACCAGCGCCGGAAGATACTGTATATCCACTCGCCACATATCCACCGTCGGATGTTTGCTCTATCGAATTTATTGAATCGGTGCTGTTTCCATTGTCGTAAGTTTTTTGCCAAGTAATATCCCCCACAGAATCCAACTTGAGAATCCATCCATCATTATCATTAGCTGGATGCGTGTTAAAAGAATTTGTATCGCCGGCCACGATGTATCCCCCATCAGAAGTCTGTTTAATAGATAAAAAATTGTCGGTGCCAACAGAATCAATACACGGCCCACCGTAGGTTTTTTGCCAAGTTACACTCCCAGATGAATCTAATTTCACAATCATAGCGTCGTTGTTTACCGCACAACTGCCGAAAGATCCTGGATTTGCCTGCCCTGCTAGAATGTACCCTCCATCGGAAGTTTCTTGAATTGAATTGAATGTAGCCCCTTCATAAACATTTTGCCAAGAAATATCACCTGTTGAGGTTAATTTAATAACCCAAGGAGAAATATCAGCTACCCCGAACGAATAAGTTGTGCCCAAAACAATATATCCTCCATCAGGTGTTTGTTTTACAAAACTGGCATAGTCACTATTCGCATTGTCTCCATATGATTTTTGCCAAGAAATATTGCCGAGCGAATTAAGCTTGTATATTACAGCATTACTATCACCTGTATCTATGTTGTAATCTGCACCGGCCACAATGTATCCCCCGTCGGCTGTTTGTTCTGAATAATTAGCGTAAAGATCATAATTTCCTCCATCAAAAACATATGCCCAATTAATACCCGCGCCGCCACCACCGGTTGTAGCAAGTTTAAATTCACCAGGCGTTCCGGTGTCTATGTTTGTTTGAGAAGAAAACTTTGTTGCATCAAGCCAATTAGTTTGACCGTCGCCTCCGGACCAATCTGTTTGAAGCCACGCCGAAGAGCTTGCGAGAGATAGAAGCGGACCAATACTGAGCACGATAAACAACATGAACATACCTAAAAAAAACTCCTCCACGGGTTTATTTAAATGTTTTTTTATTTTTTCAAACATATGGTTACTTGCTATTAATATTAATAAACTATTTCAAAAAATTATTTATCTCCATTCCAACCAAAAAGTTTTCCGATAGTATCCGCGTTATCCCGCTTACGAGCAATTTTTATCATCCCGCTTTGAGCAATGATCTTCATTGGAGTAGAAAGCAGACAATGGTGAGAAGCTAAGCCGTCTTGATAGGCCCCCGTATCTAAAATGGCCACGAGCTGAACTTCATCATCGTAAAGTTTGGGCATTAAAATATAGTTTCCTCCAGCGGTGTATTTATCATCCGAATCGCAAGTACTCCCGGCGAGCCAGACTGTTTTGAGTGGATTATGCATGTTGTTGGCTGGAATAACGTGCCATTTTTGGTGAATCGCCCAAGTGTCCTTGAGGTCGTTCATAAAACTACCATCAATGATGTACCAGGCTTTAGCATTCGCTTTCGGTATGCTTTTTTTGGAAAGAACTTTGTATATAGTGATTTGCGCAGGGGCGACAATATATTGTCCCCACTCTACAGCCAAGTTTGGATGTTTAATCCCGGCCTTGTCGGACAAATTCTTTAGAACCTTTATTATTTTACTGGAAACATTTTTCGCAGTATAAAACTTTTTCTTTTCATAGGGAATTCCAAAACCGCCGCCAATGTCTAAAGTATCAAGCGATGGATGGGTTTTCTGTAATTGTGTGTAAATATTAAAACCATGCTTTATGCCGTCTAAAATACTTTTTTGAGTTTTAATCTGTGACCCAACATGGTAGTGCATTATTTTTAGGTTTTTAATTTTACCCAAATCTAAAACATCTTTTTCTGAAAGACCAAAACGGTCAAATTTTTTATCCCAATGAGTGTCCGCCTTGATGTCTAAATCCACTCGCACTCCCACGTCCCCTTTATATTTTGAAATTCTTTCCACTTCTTCCATGCTCTCAATGATGGGAATGATGTTCATGCCTTTGCTCCTTAACTCTTCAACCAAGTCAAGATACTGATCTGTTTTGGGACCATTACAGAGAACACGAATTTTGTTATTGAATTTTTCTCCTTCCCAAAGTTTTTTTACTATCCAAAGTTCATTGGCAGAAGTAACTTCTAAATTTGCCCCCTCCGAAAGAATCGGCAAAACAAATTCCTTGTTCTGGTTCACTTTCATCGGATAATGATAATAAAACTTACCCTTATATCCGTATATCTTCATGTATGCCTGGAAATAGCCAATTAGGTCTTTGAGTCTGTCTTCAATGATAAAAGGGAAAATCACCTGGAGTGGCGTCCCATATTTTTGAGCCAAATCATTCAAGTTGTATACGTGATATCCTTCGGTAGCCGTCAATTCTCCGTCTTTGTTGACGCCAAAAAACTGAGTGTTGTATTCATCTACTCCAAGCTTCCAAAATTTCTTCCAATTTTTCCCCGGTTTTTTGGACTTTTTCTTTTTCATTTAAGTAAATTAATTATAACAACCACGCCCAAAAACGCAACGATTTTGGGAAGACTTTTGGTTAAATAAGTTTTTTAAGTTCACTCTCGTACTTTTTCATTACCTCCATGGAAGCAGCCATTTGTTCCATCCCTCCTTTGGTTTTCTCTTGTATTTCCGTAGCGATAGTCTTAAAAAGCTCCGGATTTTTCTCCATCATCCTAATAAACATGTCTATTTGAGCTTCTGGCACGCCCTGAGTGCGAAGCATTTTTTTCAATAAAAAATTTTGAAACATATGGTTATTTTAAATATTCTGCTAAAAATTCTTTCTTAAAATCAAAAAAATTATTATCCAAGATCGACTGTCGGATATTCTTCACCAGATTAACAATAAAATAAAGATTATGCAAAGAAGCCAAGGTTCCGGCTAACATCTCCTTGCCGTGGAAAAGGTGTGCGATGTATGCCTTTGTATAATTTTTACAAGTATAACAATCGCAGCCCTTTTCAATAGGAGAATAATCAGTTCTAAATCTTGCGTTGGTCATAATTATTTTACCCTTTTTTGTGTAAACAGTTCCGTTCCTGCCAAGCCGCGTCGGCAAAACGCAATCAAAAAGGTCTACGCCATTTTCTATGCCCATGAAAAGATCTTCCGGCTCTCCGATGCCGAGAAGATGTCTTGGTTTTTCTTCCGGCAGAATTTCATTTACCCATTTCACAGCTGAAGACATATCTTCTTTAGCAAAAGAGCCACCGATGCCGAAACCATCAAAATATTTTCCTACAACATTTATTTCCGAAATGATTTTCGCTGATTTTTTTCGCAGATCTTCTTCTCTCCCACCTTGTACAATACCGAACAGAGCCGGCGCCGAACCATTTTGAATTTTTTGCGCCCGAGGGTCCCGCTCCGAAGGAGAAGGGCGCAGGGCCGAAAAATTTGAAAGGGTGAGGCGCTGATGTTCCGCCAAACTTCTCTCTGCCCAACGATGAGTCCTCTCCAGCGCTTCTTCTTGATATTTCAAGTCTTCCGCTGGACTCGTACACTCATCAAAAGCAAAAATAATATCGGCACCCAGGTTGTGTTGAATTTGAATTGATTTCTCCGGAGTAATGTAATGAATAGAACCATCAAGGTGCGATTTAAAAGAAACACCATCTTGTCCGATTTTAGCTAGTCTCGGGGCATCGCTATCATCAAAACGCTCAGGAATCAAAAGCGACGGATCGGTAATTTTTGTTATTTTAGAAATATCTTTTCCATAAGCTGCCCCCAAGGAAAAAACCTGAAAGCCACCTGAGTCCGTCATCGTCGGCCCAGACCAGTTCATAAATCTACCAATGCCTCCGGCGTCACGCACTACTTCATCTCCAGGTTGGAGATATAGATGGTAAGTATTTCCAAGGACCACTTCAGTGCCAACATCACGAACCTGTTCAGGATTTAAAGATTTTATAGTTGCCTTCGTACCCACGGCCACAAAAGCCGGAGTCTTGATAATTCCATGCGCTGTTTCCAAAATCCCCACCCTGCCCAAACTATTTTCTAGTCTTTTTTCAATTTTAAAATTCATTATCTTTATTTTTCAATCTGAACATATTTGAGTTCTTGAATATTCGCAGGGCTTCTAAGTAGCGCCTTGGTAAAAGGATTACGTGGGTCGGAAATTGTTGTTTCAGCGATAGCCAGAACGTATGAATTTAATCCGGGCATAGTAGCCTGGTCACCCTTTTCTAAAATAAAATCTCTCGGTAAAATCATTTCGAAATTCCCTCCTCCTCTACCGACTAATTCCATATACACATCTCCACTCAAGGATGTCGTAGTATTTTTATTCTTAACAATCGCCTGAGTATTTTCTCCGGAATTCGAAAACAAAATTATCTTTGAGGAATTTGGGTACACTTCTGCTACTCTACCTATCGGCACGTTTCCCAAAGTAAAAACAGTGTCTCCGGTTTTGATTTCTTGTTCTTCTCCGGCGTCAACGACGATAGTGTCATATGGGCTCTTGTTTGGTTTAGATAAGATAACTGCTAAAACCATATTCGTTTTCGCATCTTTTCTTCCCAGGGCTTCTTTCAAACTTTCGTTTTCGGCTACAACCAAATCATAGTTCGCCATTCTGCCCTCTTCTTCGTTTAATTGAAATCGCATGGTTTGATTCTCCGCGACAAGCGAGCTCTTAGAAATAAAATAAGAACCAAGATCACTAAATTTTTGCCCCAAACCATTACCCAAAACTAGCACGGGACGAAACAAAACAGAACCAGCATAAGAAAATCCGTTCCAAATACCGGATCTAAAATAGAAAAAAATTATTAAAGCAATAATTCCCAACGCAATTCTAAAGTACTTTTTTCTTTTTATTTTTTTATCTAGGAGGTTACTCATCTTGGTTCCCAATCAAAACTTCTTTATAAAGAGCAATGTCATCTAGAATTACTCCAGCGCCCCGTGCAACTGCAGAGAGAGGGTCTTCCACTACGTAAACCGGAATTTTTAATACTCGTTGTAATAATTGATCAAGCCCCGGCAAAAGTGCGCCTCCACCTGAGAGAGTAATCCCTCGGTGCATAATATCCGACAGAATTTCAGGTGGCGTTGTCTCCAACATATCCTTTATTCCTTCGATTAAACCTTTAATTGATCCAGAAAGTGCTTCTCGAATATCGGAATCTGTTACCACCACTTCTCTCGGCAACCCAGTCAAAAGATCGCGTCCGTGCACTTCTGTTTCCATATATTCCCCAGGCATAACCGAACCGATGGCTATCTTTACCATTTCGGCCGTTCTTTCTCCAATCAAGATTTTAAACTCATCGCGCATGTAGGTAATAATGTCGTTGTTCAATTTATCTCCCGCAATTTTTAGATTACGTGACTTAACAATTCCCCCGAGAGAGATAACGGCAATATCGGTTGTTCCTCCGCCAATATCGATAATCATCGAACCAACTGGATCTTTTATCGGAAGTCTGACACCAATCGCCGCGGCCATGGGCTCTTCAACTAAAAAAACTTCTCTTGCTCCGGCAGAACGCGCAGCGTCATATACTGCTCTTGTTTCGACATTTGTAGTACCGGATGGTACCCCAACTAAAACTCTTGGTCGAGCTAACTTTTTGGAAATTTTATCTGCTTTATTTATGAGATACGAAAGCATTTCTTCCGTTACTTCAAAATCAGAGATAACACCATCCACCAGCGGGCGAATCGCTTTGATATGTCCCGGAGTCCGCCCAATCATTTCTTTTGCTGCAGTACCAACCGCTAAAATCTGGTTTGTCTTGATGTTCACCGCTACTACTGATGGTTCGTTGATAACGATACCTTGACCCTTAAGATACACCAAAGTATTGGAAGTTCCCAGGTCTATGCCGATGTCATTTGATGTTAATTTGTAAAATTTTTCAAACATATCTTAAACAGTCTTTTCATTAAACATTTTTAATAATTCCGTGAGTGAAACAACTTTTCCTTTTTCTTCTGTTCTTTTTTTTAACTCAATCCCGTCCTCTTTTATACTTCTCGCGGAGACAACTGCACGATATGGTATACCAAGCAAGTCTGCATCGGAAAATTTCTCTCCAGCTGACAACCCTTCTCGGTCATCGAACAATACTTCTATTCCGGATTTTTTCAAACTTTCATAGGTTTTATTTGCCTCCGTTAAAACTGCTTCATCATCACCAAGTACTAGTAAATGTACACTAAACGGAGCAATGGATTCCGGCCATACCATTCCCTTATCATCAGAAAGCACTTCTACCACAGTGCCCATTAAACGCCCCAAACCAATACCGTAACTGCCCATTATTACCAATTTTTCTTCGCCTTTTTCATCTCGATATTTAAGATCAAATGGTTCCGAAAACCTTGTTCCCAAAGAAAAAATGTTCCCTACTTCAACTGCTCTTTTTTCCACAAAATTATCGTCTAAATCAAGATCTTTCTTTACGTCATCTGTAAAAACCTCTTTATTTATAGCAATGTTTTTCCCCTCGTGAAGATAAATAGTGTCTTCTCCCACTGGGGTTATCGTTTGAAATTCATGAGAAAATTTAGAAAAACTACCGCCAGAAGCAAATGTTAAGTAAGTTAAATGTCCTATGCCAACCCTTTTAAAAACATTTTGGTATGCTGTCTTTGCTTTCTCGTAAAAAATATTATGTTCTACTTCGTCTTTTGAAAATGAATAAAGCGCCTTCCAGTAAAATTCTCTTCCTCTCATGATTCCAGACTTGCTTCTTGTCTCGTTTCTAAAAATATTTTTAAAATCATAAGGATATAGTGGAGGTCTTTGTAGGAACTCACATACTGTTTCAAAATATTTGAATACGCTTCTTCGTTCGTAAACGATAAACCGACATCTCCACCATTTTTTAATTTTGTTTTAAACCAATTATCTACCACCTCATCACTCCATCTGTCAGATTTTTCCCAAATTTCTTTATTTTGGAGCACAGCTGTTCTCATCTCTAGCCCGCCAATCTGGTTCATCTCCTCTCTAATTATCTTTTCTATTTTGTTCAAAACTCGTAAACCAAGTGGCAAGAAAGAATAAACTCCGGCCATCTCTTTATATATGAAACCACCTCTGATTAAGAGTTCTGCATTTT
>JBBIUG010000001.1:8335-39741 GCA_037440325.1 Candidatus Nomurabacteria bacterium
GCTGGGGCTTCTTTTCTAGTTTTTGTGAAAAGTTTTGATTGTCTCATAGGCCCATCTTACCCGAAAAAGGTCTTTTGGTCAAAGAAAAAACTTGTTTGTAAAATAAGGAAAAAGTTTGCAAAAAAGGCATTATTCTGTTATATTATTCCATATGCAAAAAGTAGAAAATAAGAAAGGGACCGATACGGTCGTAGAGAAAATGTTTAAAGCCGGAGCACATTACGGCTATAGTAAGACCAGAAGACATCCTTCTGTTTCTTCATTTATATACACCACAAAAAACAAGGCAGACATCATAAATCTTGAAAAAACAGAGATAATGTTAGATAAGGCTTTGGATTTCATGAAAAAGCTTGGAGCTACCGGAAAAACTGTTCTTTTCGTAGGTACAAAACCTGAAGCTAAAACCGCCGTCAAGGATGTCGCAGAATCTTTGAACATGCCATATGTTGTAGAGAGATGGATTGGTGGAACTCTTTCTAATTTTACAGAAATTAAAAAGAGAATTACCGAGCTTGAAAACTATCGCAAAGACATAGCAGAAGGTGGACTCGATAAATACACAAAAAAGGAAAGAGTCGTTATGGCAAAAAAGATGGAAAAATTGAACAGATATTATTCTGGTTTAGTGGGACTTAAAAAAGCTCCAGGGGCTCTGTTTATTATTGATGCTCGCAGTGAACACATTGCAGCCACAGAAGCTCAAAAATCCAATATTCCTGTTGTCGCTTTGGTAAATTCTGACTCAAATATTAAAACTATTGATTACCCTATCGTAGGGAACGATGCTGGAATTCCAGCCATTAAATTCTTCGTTTCTGCCATCGGAGAAGCTTATAAAGAAGGCCAATTGTCGGTGCCTGAAAAAAAATCATAAACAAATATGTCTACTCAAATCACAACAGAGCAAGTTAAGGAACTTCGTGATGCAACCGGCATTTCGATAATGCAATGCAGACACGCCTTAATAGAAGCTGAGGGCGATATGAACAAAGCAATGGCAATTTTGAAAAAGACAAGTTCAGATATTGCTCAAAAGAAAGTTAATCGTGAGATAAAAGACGGAAGAGTTTCCGTAAAAATAGAAGGAGATAAGGCGGTGATAGTATCCTTGGGTTGTGAGACTGACTTCGTGGCTAAAAACGAAGACTTCACTGCCCTGCTCCAGTCTTTAACGATAAAAGCCTTTAGCGATGGAATAGACAAAATGAAAGAATCAGCAAAGGAAATGATAGATCCTATAATCCAAAAAACAGGAGAAAACATTCAACTAGGAGCAGCTTATGAAATAAAAGGAGGTATTTTGGGTAACTATGTGCACAACGGGAAGACCGCAGTCGTAGTAAGTCTAGTCGGTGGCAACACGGAGTTGGCGAAAGATATCGCCATGCACGTAACCGCCATGAAACCAGAGTATATTTCCGAAGAAGAGATCGACGAAGAAACCAAAAAGACCATGAAGGAGGTTTTTGAAAAAGAAGTCGCAAGCGTTAACAAGCCAGCAGAGATTAAAGAAAAAATGTTGCTCGGCAAAATGTCTACTTATTTTAAAGAACGCACTTTGCTGGATCAAGCATTTATTAAGGATGGCGAACAAACAATCGGGAAACTCCTAGAAAAAAATCAAGCAAAAATCAAAGAGATAAAAATCTCTGCGATATAACAACCAAATCAAAATAAAATGATATACTTTTTGTTAATTTTGTTTTTTGGATCGCTCGTTGGAATTACCTTTATGGTTGGAAGAAAATTTTTGTTGATCCAAGACGGACAAACCCTCAACATAAATAAAAATGAGGTATTTTCTGAAACAAAATATTTAGAAGAGCTCAAACATGCTACCATTAAAAATACAAAAAAGCATGGATATTTGTTGTTAGTAATAACCATCAGGACTTATTTTCGCACTGCAAATCTATTAAAAAGCAAGTACGAAAAAACAAAAAATAAAGTGAGGGAATTGTATCAAAAGAGAAAAAAACAAATTCATACGGAAAAAATAGGCGAAAATAGCTTCTTAAAAATGATTTCGGAGTACAAACACAAGATTAGAAAAATAAAACAGCAGGTGGAAGAAGAGGAAAATTCATAACACGTGCCGCCTTAGCTCAGTTGGTAGAGCAACGCTTTTGTAAAGCGAAGGTCCTCGGTTCGAATCCGAGAGGCGGCTCAAGTGGGTAATAAACGGTTCAAAACGAGAGGCGGCTCAAATATTATAACGATTTAAAAAAATCTATTTTGTAGCGGGCAGACTTCCCGTCGGCTTTGTTTCTTGAAGCTTGAACGAGTCTTGCACCATCTTTTTTAATTCATCGATAGAATGAAAACCAGTTAATAAATTGTCGTCTATAACTACGGCAGGCAAAACCGTGTCTTTTATTTTGTAAATTTGTAACATAGACGAGATAGCGGACAAATCAGTACTGTAGTCAAAAGAATACACACGAAGCTCTGGGTATTCGGCCCTCAATGCTCCCAAGACTACGCTCTCCTTCTCACATAAACTACAATTTTCGGCTGTTGTATAAAAATAAAGAATAAAGGCTGATTTTGTCCCACAACGCTGAGAAATCTTTTTTGCTAATAGATAATCTTTTATTTCCAATAGTGAATAATATTTTTTTAGATAAGTAACTTCATCCGTAGCGCCCAGGTTGTTTTGGCTCCACTCAAGCTTGTTTCCTAAATCATTAAGCTCTCCGGAAAATATTGAGTCAGAGATGTTTTTGCATGACAATTCGGAGAGCAAGGAAAATTGCGTCTCGGAAGAAAGAATATCTATGGCGATTTTATCCTGGATGCTCTTTAATTGATTGATTTTTTTGTCACTAAAATAATTACTTAAATATAGGGCGGTGAGAAAAAGCCCAATGGTAATCAAGAACACTATTAAATACTTTTTCCAATCAAAGTTATTATTCATATCAAATTATTAATAGTTACTATTAACCCCTTCCCTCCACTGCGGCTTTCTGGATAATACAGTATTATAAAGACCTTTAAAAAGAGCAAGCGGAGCGATAATCAAGAATACCGGAAAGAAATATAATATTTTGAAAGAAAATAATTTTTTTTCTTTACTCATCTTTCGTCCGAAAATTATTGAGAAGAACACTAAGGCGTAAATCAAAATAGCAAGAAATGTAAGAGACTGCGTATTTATGAAAAATGGATCGAAGGTGGGGGTTTTAATCCTATAATTAAAACCAATAGCTTCAAATTGTAGAACTTTATTGTATAGAAAATCTGCCAAATTGTAGACCATTTTGCTCGTGAGATATACAACTGACGTAACTGAGATTACCGCAATGGGAAGAGTAAAGGTAGCAAAATTCCCATATTTTTTCCGTAAAATAATATTTTTGTAATCAACTGCATTGTTGATAAAACCATAAATCCAACGAACCCTTTGACCAAAAAGCTTTTTAAGGTTTATCGGGGTGTTTGTATAGACAAACGCATCGTTGCAATGGTCTATCTTATAGCCATTTTTTTGCATTCTGAAAGCCATTTCCATGTCTTCCGTGTTGTGTCCGTTGCGATATGGTCCAAGATCGTTAAATACTTTTCTACGAAAAATCGTCAAAGGTCCGGGAGTAACATTTATCGCACCAAGAAATCCAAGCATTTTCTTTAGATAAACACCCATGTGGTATTCAACTTTTTGGGCATTTTGAACAACAGTCTTTGGGTTCTCAACAAGGAGAGATGGGGCTACCGCCATCACGTCGGGATCTTTTTCAAAGTAACTCATAATACGAACAAGTGATTCCTTGTCCGCAAAGGAATCTGCATCTAAACATCCGAAGAAATCAGTGTCAGAATTTGCCAATCCTAGGTTTACTGCGGTGTGTTTTCCTCCATTTTCTTTATGAAAAACTTTTATATTTGGATATTGAGTAAATTTTTTTATTACGTTCCATGTATCATCGATAGACCCATCGTCTACGAGAAATATTTTGAGTTTATCTTTAGGATAATTCAAATCTAAAAGAGACCGCACGGTCCTTTCAACTGTTTTTTCTTCATTCCAGCATGGCACGGTGATAGTGACAGACGGATAATTTTTTAATTTGATTTTCCCGTCTCTTACAACTATTTTTTTTCTGTTTTCGATAAAAGTAACAAAATAAAACACCTGTCCGTAGACAGCTAAGAAGATTAATATATAAAATATAACGTTAAAAAATGAAGCCATATAGCCTTTGCACGTTGCCAACTATAGCACTTTTGGAGCAAAATGTAAATAAAAAAGACCCGATTTTGGGTCTTTTTTATTTGAGAAAAAAATTACATTTTCTCTTCAGTTTTTCCCTCTGTCGCACAAGCAGCGCAAGCTTCTTTACACTTTTTGCATTTGCATCCGAAAATTGCCATTATCGCCGCAAGCCCCACGAGCACATATACGATAGCCTCAATGGTCGGCATAGAACCCAAAAGCAGATTCACAACATTCCAATTACTTCCCATAAACATTCCAACTCCCACCAAGCCCCAATTTAAACCGCCAATCAAAAATAGAATTCTTCCTACTTTATGACACATGCATCCCCCACAGCATTTTCCTTTGCAACACATATATTTTATTCTGTCCTGCTTGCGCAGAACTATTAGTTGATAAATATTCTCACTCGAACGACGAGCCGAGTGAATTTAGCTATCGTGTACAATTATATCACAACCCAAAACTATGCTACAATAAAACGTATTACTAAATAACAATAAAAAACATGCAAAATGAAGGCCAAAAGCAAATAGTTAGCGCAATAATCATCGTTGGAGTTATTATTGCTGGCGCAATTCTACTTAGAGGAAGCAAGCCAGCAGGAACAAAAAATGAAGGTATCCCTGTTACTACCGCTACCCTGGCACCAATCAGTAAGAATGATAGAGTTCTTGGAAATCCAAGTGCGAAGGTTACAGTTATTATGTACGAGGACTTTCAATGTCCATTTTGTGGAGCAATCTCAGGGCTAGATTCGCTCTCTCCATCAACTCAATCTCTGGTTCGGTCTCTACAACAGAGAGATCCAACTTGGACACCCTTCGTATCAAAAATTATTAATGATTATGTTAAAAACGGAAGTGTAAACTTTGTTTATCGAGACTTTGCGTTCCTTGGACCTGAATCCATACGGGCAGCTGAAGCAGCTTGGTGTGCGGGAGATCAAGGAAAATTCTGGGAATACCACGATTACTTATTCACTCATCAAAACGGAGAAAATCAAGGAAACTTTTCCGACACAAACCTGAAGTCTTTTGCCAAAACTCTCGGTCTAGATAATTCAATTTTTGACAAGTGTTTAGACGACAGCAAATATGCGCAAGCAGTTGCCGATTCAAAAAATGAAGGAGCAAATGCAGGAGTTACCGGCACGCCAAAGGGTTATATCTTAAAAGACGGAAAGATTGCCGGAACGATAGACGGAGCAGAATCATATGGAACAGTAAAACCAAAGGTTGACGCCGCGCTCAAATAACGTGCTCATTAAAAAACCCGCTTAGAGCGGGTTTTTTTAATTTAGTCAAAGTAGTTTTTTAATCTTGAAATTTTCTCATGCTGACGAAGCTTTTCGTGTACTTTCGCCTCAATCTGACGAATACGTTCACGAGTAACTCCGAACTCTTCCCCTACTCTCTCTAGGGTATGCTGAATACCGTCTAAGAGTCCGTAACGCATTTCTAAAATTTTTCTTTCTTTTGGATTTAGTTCATCCAAAACTTCACGAATTTGGTCGGACAAAATTCTTCGAGAAGACTCTTGATCTGGTCGCAGAATTTTATCGTCAGGTATAAAGTTCTCAAGTGTTGATTTGTCGTCGTCGTCTCCGACCGGTTGCTCCAGCGATACTGTTTCTTGGCTGATATTTTCAATAACATGAATCTTTTCAACTGGTATGCCCATTTCAGTGGCAATTTCTTCTGCCAATGGTTCTCGTCCCAAATCTTGAGAAAGTCTGCGGTGGGTTTGCTTATATTTTGAAATAGTTTCCACCATGTGCACCGGTATACGAATCGTCCTTGATTGATCAGCCAAGGCACGAGTAATAGATTGTCTTATCCACCAAGTCGCGTAAGTGGAGAATTTGTATCCTTTTGTCCAATCAAATTTTTCGACTGCTTTAAAAAGACCTAAATTCCCTTCTTGGATTAAATCAAGCAAGGTTAAGTTGGCACTTCTACCTACATATTTTTTCGCGATAGAAACAACCAAACGAAGATTGGCACGGGCAAGCAAATTTTTTGCTTCTAGGTCACCTTGTTCTATTCTTTTCGCAAGAATTTTTTCATCGCCTGCGTGGATAAGAGGATACTGACCGATTTCTTTCAAATACATTTGAATGGAATCGTGCATTGTGCCCTTGTTCAAGTCTTTGTCATCTACGTCGAGATCCAAATTGAGCAAATTCCCCCCTTCTAAGACATCAATCCCGGCTACACTGAATTTCTCGTAAAGTTCATCCAAAAAAAGAATGTTGTTTTCAATGTCGGGAAAAGTCTTTAAAATCTCGTCGTAGGTTATAAATCCACGTTTTTTCCCCTTTTCAACAAGTTCGTTGGAAATTTTTTCCAATGCCTCTGCTTTTTTCTCGGAAGGAGATAGTTTTTTATTTTTTTCTTTTTTCTCTATTTTTTTATTGATTTTTTTTATTTTTTTCGCCTCCTTTTTGGGTTTTTTGATGGTTTTTTTTATTTTCTTTGTAACCTTTCCTTTTTTGTTTATTTTTTTATCTTTCTTTTTCATATGGTTTTATGAGTTATTAAATTCGTGTTTTACTTTTTGATGCGACCATTTTTAATTTCTTCTTTTCTTCTGCTTATTTCATTTATTCTTTTTAAAATTTCTATCTCTTCCTTTTTTCCCTTTAAACTTTGGAGTTCTATCATTTTTTTTGCCAGTTCTTCGTTCAGATATTCTTCTTCTATGTTTAGCAGCATTTCTCCTACGTCTCTTTCTAGGGTCTCATCGTTTAAGTAAAATTCTTCTACCTCATAAATTAAATCTTCTTTAAGGTCGGTATATTTTTCTTTCACTTTTTCTAATTTATTAAAAATTTGTTCTGGGTTCACTTTTTTTTCTTTTAAACCCTCTTGCCAAAAGGCAATACCAAGGAGCCTGCGTTCTATGGGGTCTTTTCTCAGTTTTTTCTCCACATTTTCTATCGCCGTTTTTGTTTCTTCTTTTTCGTTTTTTTGCTCAACTTCAACTTTTTTTAAGTCTTCAAGCAGCGCATTTTCTGATATCCCGGACTTACCGCTAATAAGAGAAATAAAATGTGATTTTTCTATCGCGCTATCTAGGTCGTGCACAAAAGGTAAAAGGCGTTCTTTTATCTCTCTTCCCGCTTTCCTGTTGTCCTCTCCTGTATTTTTTAAAATTCGTGCCAACATAAATTCGATGAAATGTTTTGAATTTCTTATCGCTTCACGCCATGCGTCGACACCAACTTTTGAAATTAAATCAGCTGGGTCATTTCCTTCTGGCATTGCAGCTACCTTCACGTCCATGCCAAGTGAAAGGGCAATCTTGGCAAAACGCTCTGCCGCTTTTATTCCTGCCTTGTCTGCGTCGTAGGCAAGAACGATATTTTTTGATAATCTAGTTATAAGACCTAAGTTATTTATGATATTTTCTTTAGATAAAATCGAGTCAGTCATTGCTGTACCGGAAGAAGCTACTGTATTTTTATATCCAGCTTGATGTGCCAAAATTAAATCCATTTGACCCTCAACTAAAATAGAAAAATTATTTTTCCTGATTGTTTCTTTCGCTTTGTCTATACCAAAAAGCACGGAAGACTTGTTGAAGATTGGGGTTTCTGGACTGTTTAGGTATTTTGCTGATTTTCCATCATCCACTAAAATTCGTCCCGAAAAAGCAACGATTCTTCCGCTGGAATCGCTCATAGGAAACATGATGCGTCCACGAAATCTATCGTAATAGCCTTTTTCGGTTTTTTTCACTAAACCGGCTTTTTCTAATTCACTCTCGCTAAAACCTTTTTTAGTAAGAAATGAATATAGTTCTCTCCAATCATTTTTGACAAAACCAATACGAAAATTACTGATACTTTCATTATTTAATCCTCTTTCTTTTAAGTATGACAATACCTCAGTGTTTCCTTCTAAGTTTTTTTCAAAAAACAAAGAAGCTTCTTCCATAATTCTGAATAATTTTTCTTTTTCACTTTCTTCTTTTGGGTTGAAGGTTTCCAATACTACTCCTGCTCTATCGGCCAGCAATTTGAGTGCTCCTCTAAAATCAAGACCCTCAAACTCTTCCACAAAAGTAAAAATATCCCCTTTCGCCCCGCAACCAAAACAATAATATGTTCCCCTGTCGGGCGAGATAAAAAAGGACGGGGTCTTCTCGTTATGAAACGGGCATTTGGCTTTTAAATTTGGACCAACTTTGTCGAGCTTAATATAAGAAGATACTATCTCCTCAATCGACAATCTTTCTTTAATTTTTTGAACGGGAGAATTAAGCATTATTTTATGAATTAAAACGAAAATACTTCCGCTTAATCATATTGTTTTTAGTTAGTTAATAATAAGCTAAAAACTTTTTCTACCAGCAAAATAGATTTATTCTTTAAACCCTGTTCCGGCTGGAATTAATCGTCCGATGATGACATTTTCTTTCAATCCTCGTAGATTATCTACTCCACCCTTAATAGCATTTTCAATAAGAACACGATTGGTGTTTTGGAACGAAGCGGCTGAAAGCCAACTCTTGGTGCGGAGAGATACCTCGGTAATTCCGAGAACAACCGTTTCTGCTTTTGCTTCTTTCCCCCCTTGACTTGCCACTCTCTGGTTTTCTTCGATGAAAGCGGTGAGCTCGACAATATCCCCAGCGGAGAAATTGGTTTCACCTGCATCTTTTATTTTTCTTCGAGAAAACATCTGTCGGATAATTATTTCTGTGTGCTTCCTAGAAATTGAGGCGCTTTGTAATTCATAAACTTTGTTGATTTCGGAAATAATATATTCCTCCACCAATTCCTTGCTGCCTAACCTGAACATCTCGGTGATGTCGGCAGAACCATCGGTTAACAGTTGTCCTTTCTTTACTTTATCGCCGGCTTTAACCATCGGAACTCTACGGAAGGCCACTTCATATTCCATTTCATTTTTTTTGCCATCCTCCTTAGAATCGGACAGAACCTTAATTATTTTTTCTTTGCTGTTTTTATTCTTATCTTTTACTTCAAGAACTTCTCCGTCGGTTTCTGAAATAATTGCCGGATTTTTGGGAACTCTTCTTTCAAAGATTTCTTCCACGCGTGGAAGACCAGTGGTGATGTCTGTTCCAGCCACACCTCCAGAGTGGAAAGTTCGAAGGGTAAGCTGTGTTCCTGGTTCACCGATAGCTTGCGCTGCGATAATTCCTACTGCTTCTCCTTTTTTCACCAGATGATTTCTTCCTAAATCAAGACCATAACACTGCACGCAAAGTCCGTGCACTGTTTTACAAGTAAGCGGAGAGCGTACGAATACTTCCGTGAATCCTGCTCCTTCTATATTGCGAGCTTCTTCTTTGGTGATTAAGAAACCTTTTTTGTAAACCACTTTTCCATCTTTGTCTTTAAGGTCACCAGCTAAGACTCGCCCACGAATATTTTTGGAAAGTGGAATTTCGATTCCGGAAATATTTTCCCTGGTTACTATTTTCCCTTCTTTGGTTCCGCAATCATCTTCGGTGATAACCACATCCTGAGCCACATCCACCAATCTTCTGGTTAGATATCCTGCCTTAGCAGTGTTAAGCGCGGTGTCTGATGCTCCTTTACGAGCACCGTGAGTAATGACGAAATACTCAATCGGAGAAAGTCCTTCGTAGTAAGAAGGAATAATCGGGAATTCCAAAATTTTACCTTGGTTGTTTTGAATAAGACCGATCATTCCTATCATCTGAGAAAGAGTACCCATGTTTCCTCTCGCTTTGGAGGTGAACAAATCATAGGCAGAGCCGTTCTTGTCTAGCGTATTTGGCAAAACTTTTTCTAAAGCCTTTTTGGTGTGCATCCAAACTTCAACAATCTTTTGATACTTTTCTTCTTCAGACAAAAGTCCATCGTTCCATTGATCCACAATTTCCTCTTCCGCTTTTTTGCCTTGAGCCACAATTTCTGACTTAAGTGGAGAAAGAGAAACATTGTCCAACCCCCAAGTAGTACCGGATACAGTAGAATATTTGAATCCGAAAGCTTTGATCTTGTCTAAAATAGCCGGGGTCTCATCCACACCGCAATGAATAATAAGTTCATCTAAGAGCGCAGACAATCTATCGTGGGTCATTTCATCATTGATGTAAGCAAAATCATTAGGCAAAATACTATTGAAGAGCAACTTTCCTACAGAGGTTTCAAAAATTCCTCCTTCAAATTTTTTGTATTTATGTGCGTCAGTCACCAAAACTTTCACTTTGGCTCGCAAAGAGATAATGCCATAATCAGACGCGGTAATCGCTGTGTTTGGGCTAGAGAAAACTTTTCCTTCTCCTTTTTCTCCATCGACTGATTTGGTCATCCAGTACGATCCGAGCACCATATCCATGCGCGGGTTCACTATCGGTTCTCCATTCTGTGGCTTAAGTAGGTTTTTGTTAGCAGCCATTAACTCTTTCGCTTCAGCTTGCGCTTCTTCAAGAAGCGGCACATATACCGCCATTTGGTCACCGTCGAAGTCTGCGTTGAATGCCTGACAAACAAGCGGATGTACTTGTATCGCGTTTCCTTCAATCAAAACAGGATTGAACGCCTGTATACCCAAACGGTGCAAAGTAGGTGCACGGTTTAAAAGCACATATTTTCCTTGAATAACTTCTTCTAGAATCGCCCACACATCCGGGGATCGTTCTTCAATTAATTTATTCGCACCACGAATGTTGAAAGCAAGTTCCGCTTGCAAAATTTTTGAAATCACGAATGGGCGGAAAAGCTCAAGCGCCATGTGCTTCGGCAATCCGCATTGGTTTAATTTAAGAGATGGTCCAACGACGATAACACTACGAGCAGAATAATCTACGCGTTTTCCAAGCAAATTTTGACGGAAAAGACCTTGTTTTGATTTTAGATTATCAGAGAGAGACTTGAGCGGACGCTTTTGAGATTGGCTCATTGCCGCAGAATCATTTTGCTTTGCTATGGAGTTATCAATCAGAGCATCTACTGCTTCCTGGATAATACGCTTTTCATTTCTTAGGATTACGTCCGGAGCATTTATTTCTTTAAGTTTCTTTAGACGATTGTTTCGATTTATCACTCGACGATAAAGGTCGTTCAGGTCGGAAGTCGCATGTCTGCCTCCATCAAGAGCCACCATCGGTCTCAACACTGGAGGGATGACTGGGATTACCGTCAAAAACATCCATTCTGGTCGGATATCAGCATAGGTCATTGCTCGAATCAAAGAAAGTCTTTTTTGTAATTTTTCTTTTTCAGCTACACTCGCCTTTTCAAGCATCTTCTCGGTAAGATTTTTAAGCTTGTTTAGGTCAAGATTTTTAAAGATAGAATAAATAGCTTCCGCCCCGATATTTGCCTCGAAGCATGTTCCATATTTTAGAGAATAGTGATGAAATGAAATTTCATTTAGAACCTTTCCTTCATAGATTTCTCCAATTTCTTTTTTGGTAATAGAAAGCAAATTCTTCAATTTTTCTCGAGTCTCGTCGTCGGCAGAATTTTTTAATTTGCTCTTGTACTCTTTGTCGAGGTTAGCTAAGATTATTTCTTTTTCTTCTTCGTACACTTTGGTGATGATGTATCCGGCAAAGTAAATTACTTTTTCAAGATCGGAAACGGAAATATTCAGTAGAATACTCATTCGAGAAGGCACACCTCGCAAAAACCAAATATGCGAAACAGGGGTTGAAAGCTCGATATGTCCCATGCGTTCTCGACGAACAATAGAACGAGTAACTTCCACTCCACATTTTTCACAGATAATATCTTTGTAACGAATTCTACGATATTTTCCACAATAACATTCGTAGTCTTTTTCTGGTCCAAATATTTTTTCATCGAAAAGACCGCCTCTTTCTGATCTTCCGGTGCGATAATTTATCGTCTCAGGCTTGGTGACTTCTCCGAAAGACCACTCTTTTATTTGTTCTGGAGATGCGAGTCTAATTCCAATTTGATCAAATTCTGTTGTATTTAATGTTTTCATATATTTTTGATTTATTGTTTATTCCTCTATATCCCCAGTTCTCTTTAGATCGACATCAAGAACAAGTCCTCTTAGGTAGTTGAGCAATACGTTGAAGGATGCCGGAGAATTTGGTGGTCTAATAATTTCGTTTTTGATGATTGAATCAAATGTCTGAGATCGACCAAGTATATCGTCTGATTTGATAGTAAGCATTTCACGAAGTGTATATGCGGCACCATACCCTTCGAGTGCCCAGACTTCCATTTCTCCGAATCTTTGTCCGCCGCCTTGAGCCTTTCCTCCAAGTGGTTGTTGGGTGATAAGAGAGTAAGGACCGATTGAACGCATATGAATTTTATCTTCTACCATGTGGTGCAGTTTGAGCATGTACATATAGCCAACAGCCACATCTTGCTCAAAGGCTTCTCCGGTGCGTCCATCAAAAAGTTTTAGCTTGCCGTTTTCTGGAAGTCCTGCTTTTACCAATTCTTCTCTTATCTCTTCGTGCTTCGCTCCCAAAAATGGCGGCACAACTGCTTGGTAACCGAGACTGTTTGCAGCCATTCCTAAGTGAATTTCTAAAATTTGTCCCAAGTTCATACGAGAAGGAACACCAAGAGGCGAAAGAATGATGTCTATCGGCGTACCGTCTGCAGTATATGGCATATCTTCTTCAGGAAGAAT
The DNA here is from genome assembly GCA_037440325.1 of Candidatus Nomurabacteria bacterium. GTDB lineage: Bacteria > Patescibacteriota > Minisyncoccia > Phycocordibacterales > UBA9973 > UBA9973. Next base: position 21,182 of record JBBIUG010000001.1, read on the forward strand.
TGTGGATATAACCCCCTTGTTGCCGTGTCTTCCAGAAAGCTTGTCGCCGACTGAGATATTTCTTACTTGAGCGACTTGAATAACAATCTTCTTGATTATTCCAGCCTCAAGGGTGTGTCCTAGATCACGAGAAAAGATTTTTACTCCGACAATGCGACCGCGTCTGCCGTGCTCCATGCGAAGCGAGGTATCTTTCACATCTCGAGCTTTTTCAGCAAAAATAGATCGGAGCAATCTTTCTTCTGGAGTCAGTTCCGTCTCTCCCTTTGGAGTAATTTTACCAACTAAGATATCATTTTCTCTGACTTCAGCTCCGATACGAACCACTCCATCTTCGTCCAAATCCTTCAATTTAAGTTCTCCCACATTTGGAATATCGCGAGTTGTAATTTCAGGCCCTAGTTTGGTATCTCGAACAATACAAGTAAATTCATCCAAATAAATAGAAGTGAACTTGCTGTTCTTTACTAAGCGCTCTGAAATAATAATAGCGTCTTCGTATGTAGAACCGGACCAAGATAAGAAAGCGACAAAAATGTTTTGCCCGATTGCAATCTGGCCGTTCACAGTACTTGAATTATCTGCAAGCACTTCTCCCTTTTTCACCTTGTCTCCTATGTTTACTAGCGGGCGCTGATGGAAAACAGCGAAATTGTTATTTCTCAAAAAGTTTACAAGCTGATAAGTTATTTCTTTCTTCCCTTTAACTACGATTTTCTTTGCATCCAAGTATGTAACAACTCCTTCTTCTTCAGAAACTATCATTCTGCCTAGATTTCTTGAAGCTAATTCCTCCACTCCGGTTGACACAAGTGGTATTTCCGGTAACACACACGGCACTGCTTGTTTTTGCATGTTACTACCCATGAGCGCACGATTAGCGTTGTTGTGTTCCAAGAATGGAACCATCGAAGTTGCAATAGAGAATGCCTGATTAGGAGCAATGTCAATAAAATCTATTTGGTCAGCAGAAACAGCCCCCGGCTCTGTTTTGATTCTAGCTTCTACTTTTTTCTCCGTGATCTTGCCGCTTTCATCATAAGGGGTTCCGGCGTGAGCAATATTGTATTTTTCCTCTTCTAATGCGTTCAGATAAACTATTTCATTGGTGATTTTTCCATTTTTAACTCTTGCATATGGAGTCTCAATGATTCCAAAATCGTTTATTTTTGCATAAGTAGAAAGGTGTAAAATAAGTCCAATGTTCGGACCTTCTGGAGTATGAATTGGACAAACTCTTCCGTAGTGCGAAGGGTGCACGTCTCGAACTTCCAGCCCGGCACGTTCACGGGTAAGCCCCCCGGGCCCAAGAGCAGATAAGGTTCTTAGGTGCTCTATTTCAGCCAATAAATTTTCTTGCAACATAAATTGCGAGAGTTGGTTGGTCGTAAAAAATTCTTTAATACGAGCCTGCAGGGGTCGTTGGTTGATGATTTGAATAGGCATTGCCGTATCAACATCAATAATGGACATGCGATCTTGAATGTTTCTCTTGATTTGCATCATTCCGGTACGCACTTTTTGTTGAAGAATTTCTCCGACAAAACGCACTCTTCTTTGCCCCAAATGGTCTATGTCGTCAGCTTTTGCGTTCGGAGTATTATTTAGAGTAATGATGTGCGCTACGACAGAAACAAGGTCTTCTTTGGAAATCGTCCTACGGGCCATTTCTGCCTCTCCCATTCCCTTTTCAAAACGTTGATTGAATCTAAATCTTCCGACAGGAGAAAGATCGTAACGTTCTGCAGTAAATAATGAATTAATAAATTCTTTGGCATTTTCCGCCGTTGCCATATCTCCGTCTCGAAGACGTTTATAAATTTCAATATATGCTTCATTCAAATTCTTAATGCCATCTTTCGCCAAAGAAGCCTTAATGGTTTCTTGTGCCATAGGATTACCATCAAATGCTTTTAAAAGCATTTCATTCGTTTCATAACCCATCGCACGCAAAAGTGCGGTGGCTGGAAATTTTCTTTTCTTATCTATTCTTATGTAAATTCCTCCATCAGATTCTGATTCTATTTCAATCCAAACCCCACGAGCAGGAATAACTTTTGCTCCAAAATATCTTGTGCCTTTGCTTTCGGATTCCGTGAAAAAAACACCGAAGGATCGAGCAAGCTGTGGAACGATAACTCGCTCCACTCCATTAATAATAAAAGTTCCATGTTCGGTCATGAGTGGAAGCTCGGACATAAATATTTCTTGCTCTTTAACCGTACCCAAAATTTTATTGGTTAATTTTACTCGTACTTTCAAAAGCCCCTGATAAGAGAGCTTGTTGATTTTACAATTATTTTCGTCTACCTTTGACTCACTCAAAGAAAAAGAAGTGAATTCTAGTTGGAATTTTTTTCCCGAGTAATCAATTATTGGAGAAAATTCTTTAAATACTTCTCCTATGCCGGTTTCTACGAGCCACTTGAAACTTTTCACCTGAGCCTCAATCAGATTAGGAAATGGTACGAGCGGTTTCTTATATCTTGAAAAATACTTCTTCGGACGCTTTGTTTCTATATGCATATTGATTAAGTCCTAAAATAGCAACAAAAAACAAAAGAAAAACAGACGAAAAAATTGCTTTTCTTTAACTTCTTATTGGCTAACTTCGGATAACATTAAAATTACGCTTATTTAATAAGCCTTATAATAAAATAGATTGCATCCGATACTCAATCAATGAATCCTAAACAGCCTACTCTTTTTTCAGCTTTTTGTCAAATAAAAAACTGGGATTAAATAATTATCTCTTTGCTGACCCACCCCCTCCTGGCGGAGACCATAATTTCTCTTGTTCTTGCAGCAGAAACATAAGAGGGGGTATATGCTTTCAACAAATAGTTACCCTTCGGTGTAAGCAAAAAATATCGCCCAATGTCATCGGAAACTGTGAAGTTTACTCTTTCCCCTTCTCTGTTGTGCAGAGCAACAAAACTAAATGGAAGCGTCTTGCTCGTTTCTGCATCCTTGGTAAGCCCGAAGGGTTTTAGTTTCAGACCGGAACTTCTCACTATGATAGTCAATAAAATGATGGCTACAACACCTGCGCTCGTGGCGCTTGGATTTACCGCGACATTTACCAAACTCAAAATTACTCCAAGAACAAAAAGGATGTTTGTTATGTAAGTTAATACATTATTCAATTTTATAGAAGAAATACCAAAATAGAAATTCCGAGAAGCAGTCTTCTCTCTTGGGTCCATGGGCAAATCATAATTGGTAAAACCGCCGGGAACATTGATCGTTCCTCCTTTGTAAATACTTGGGTAAAGTTTTTGTTCAATAATACCAGGCTCACTCTTGGAAGGAAAATCATATTTAGTTCGAAAGGCCTGGAGGGTTATATTCGGCACCTGGGCAGAAATGAGAAAACCGTATCTTCCGTTGATATCGGTAATAGTGGATTGCAATTTCCTCGCTTGTTCATTAAGAACTTCTACTCTTGCAAATGGAATCGGTCTTTTAGTGTATGAATCGTATACTACTCCCCATGGTTTCGGTGTTCTTCTAAATCCTAAGAATTGAGAGATGACAATAAAAAGATAGGCTAAATAATTGAGAAGTGGCACCCCCGAAAGAAGAGAAGCAAAAAGCGCGACTAGAGATATAGACACTGGGATAGCAATGGCAACATTTTTAATTATCTTAGTCTTTGGGTCATTCAGCACAGTGCGAGTCGTAGACAAAGCAGTTTGTGTGATTTTATTAATATCTGCTTGCGAAGAATCAGAAGTCGTTTTGTATACACATGGCAAGGTTTCCCCCTTGTTTATGGCTCTTTCGTCTTCACAAAAAGTTACGGGCTTGGGGTATACACAAGGCAGTTGTCCGCCATGATTAATCGCCTTTTCATCGAGACAAGTAGTTTGGTCTGGAGGAATTATCGGATAAACACAAGGAATCGGACCGCCCAAATTAGTGGCTGCTGTGTCTTGGCAAAGAATTGGAGCATTTTTGATTGTAACAACTACTGCAGAAGATGCCGGAATAGTTCCAGTAATTCCCGAACAAACAATTTTGTATTTTGTTGTTTGACCTGGTTGTACTACCACTGAGCCCGAAGTGTCAGTGCTAGTGGTCCATGTGGCATTACATGAAACAGAATTTGTGGCTGTCCATCTTAAAGTACTAGCTTCTCCTTCGGTAATGGTTGTCGGATTAGCAACCAAAAAAACTGTTGGGTTGGGTTTTGGATATGTGCATGGCAATGAATCGCCGTAGTTTAGAGCCGTAGCATCTCGACAAAGAGTCGGTGGAGAAGAAGTGCCTCCACCACCACTACTATCGCAACCACCAGTGGTAAAAGTAACATTATCTCCATAACTCGTGCCAAACGAATTTGTAGCATAAGCACGATAATTGTAAATTTTCTCGCAGGTTAAATTTAAAACATCAATAGAAAAAACTCCGTTTGTGTATGGACCACTCGATTCTGAGACAGTGCTTCCATAGCTATTCGTTAAACCATATTCGAATCCACGAGAGGTAACGGCGGCGGCACCCACTCCGATAAGGTTTCCATTTAGAGTAACTTTGGTTTTAACGATAGAAGAAGCGGGAGAAGTAAGCACAATGGGCGTTTCGCTTCCATTAATAGAAACATTTTGAAGAACTGGAGTGGCTACGCCGTCAGTATTAGAAAGAGAAACACGATAAGCGATTGTCTGTGATGGTCCAAAAGTTTGAGTGGTAATATCTGTTACCGGTTCCCAAGTCAAACCACCATCGGTCGAGGTTTCGAACGAGATAGCTGTATTGTTTGGGGTAATCGCGTTGTAATTTAACGGACCCCAGCTCATTATTGTGCCTCCGTCAAAAATAGAAGAAGTTAGTGCTCCACTTCTCGCATAGTTGTCTCCCCCGGAAGAAGAAGTGGGAGTAGTGGTAAAACTTGAATTCGAAGAGACTATCGTGCCCGGTGGCGGAGTAATTGTTATTGCTGGGCTCGAGACAACGAGAGCTGTTGCGGATGCCGTGCCTAAACCATCGGCCGGAACAATATTTGTGTCTTCGGAAAATAAAGATGAATTATAGATTGATCCGTCCGGTGCAATTTTTAATACCCAAGCATCTTTCCCTCCAACCCCGAAAGAACCCGTGTGACCCCCAATAACATATCCTCCATCCGACATTTCTTGTGGCATGGAATAAGTATTTTCATCAGATAATCCACCGTAGGCTTTTTGCCATATGATATTTCCATTTAGATCTATTTTGAGCGTCCAAATATCATAACCTCCAAAGCCAACTGATTTTGAATTTCCACTTAAGAGAAAATTCCCGTCTGAAGTTTGAATTACATTCACGTTACTGTCTTCCCCCGCGCCACCATATGTTTTCTGCCATAAAATATTTCCACTAGCATCTAAGTGTAAAACCCAATAATCAAAATTCCCGGCACCAAAACTATTCACATCTCCCGCCACCAAATAACTGCCATCTGCCAATACTACTGTGGCCGAAGCTCCGCCCCCGATTCCGTCATACACATTCTGCCAAAGCACGGTACCGGTAGAATTTATTTTAAATACCAGCAAGTCCGAACCAACAGAAAATGATCTAGAATCAGCGGCAATAATATATCCACCATCTAGGGTTTGCTTGATTAAATCCGGTGTATTTGGAATATCATAGTTTGCTCCACCGTATACATTTTGCCACAACACTGAACCATCGACAGGGTTGAGTTCCAAAATCCAGACATCGTAACTTCCTGATCCAAAAGACATCGTAGAACCCATAACCATATAATTTCCTGCGGCGTTTTGCATCACCGCGGTAGCATATTCAAAGTTCGCCCCTCCGTAAGCATTTTGCCAAAGCACATTACCGAGAGAATCTGTTTTAACTACCCAGAAATCTCCGTTGGTGCCATCACCAGCACCGAAGGACAAGGTGTATCCAACTGCGATATATCCGCCATCTCCTGTTTGCTGTACTGAATTAAAAAAATCATGTCCCGACCCACCATAAGTTTTTTGCCACAAAATGTTTCCTACACTATCCAATTTTATGAGCATCCCATCAAACCCTCCCGCTCCGGAAGAATTTGTGGACCCTCCGACGATCATTCCCCCGTCAGGGGTTTTGCGAATGCTCCAAACTGTTTCATCTCCCGAGCCACCATAGGCGGTGGCAAAAGTTCCGGGATTGAGAGTGGCTTGATTCGCCACATAAGTATTAACCCCATCTTCCGTATTATATTTTGTTACATCAGACCAGTTTGTCTGCCCCGGTCCGCCAAACCAGTTACTTTGAGCCCAGCTTGTTGCCGCACGAACAGAAGGTGTATTTATAAATAGAAAAGAAAAAAAACCAGCGCTTACAATCAAAAAACAAATTGAGATTAGTGCCTTCTTCATATATAAAAATACCAAATATTGGTACTTTTATTATATCATTTTTTATTTTCTCTTTTTCCACTCTTCTATTTTTGCGTGATTCCCGGAAAGTAAAACTTTCGGCACTTTGTACTTTTTCCCCTTGTACTCCAAAACTTCCGGACGAGTGTAAACCTCACTCGATGAAACTCTTTCTTCTTCAAGTGATTCATATTTACCCAATACTCCTGGAATTTGCCGAGAAATTGAATCTACCAAAACCATTGCCGGAAGTTCGCCACCGGTCAAAACATAATCCCCTATTGAAATTTCTTCTGCCTTAAAAATTTTCTGCACTCGTGCGTCTATGCCTTCATACCTGCCGGAAATTAATATAATATCGGTGTATTTTTTTGCCGCTTGTTTGGCGTAGGCAGTTACAAACTTTTTGCCTGATGGAGAAAATAAAATAATTTTATATTTTTTTCCTTTAATTTTTGAAAGCGCCTTTTCTACCGCCCTCAATATCGGCTGGGCGCGCATTACCATCCCTGGACCGCCACCGTAGGGTTTATCATCCACAGGTCTGTAATTATTTTTTGGCGCCTTTATAAAATCTCTGGGATTATAAAACTTTATTTCGATTAACTTATTTTTTATCGCTCGTCCCAAAATTGACTCATTTAAATATGAATCGAAAATCTCCGGAAAAATTGTAATTATATGAAAACGCATAATCGTATTATACAGCAAAAAGAGCGGATACAAAGATTTTCGCTACGGGCAACTGGATTCTTTTTTGCTCGAAGAAAATTTTTGTATCCGCTCTTTTTAAAAAAACTAAATTCCTTTTAGGTCTTCCATCGCCTCATCAACAGTCTTCATCGTTGGGGCAGAACTCATTGATCCGGCTGGCCTCTCTGGTCTTACAGAACCTGCTGGCTCGTTGATTCTCAGATTGACCCGAGCATTGTTCTTCATTCCGATAATACGGAGTAAGGTGCGGATGGCCTTGGCGGTATTTCCCATTCTTCCGATAATCTTGCCCATGTCGGCAGGATTAACAGTCAGAGTGATGAGCACCCCCATTTCGTCTACAGTGCGTTCGATTTTCACATCGTTCGGATTGTCTACGAGAGCCTTCACTACGTATTCTAGAAATATCTTGTCATGATCTTCGTTCATAGTAATTTCTGAATTTATACTTTTAATTTTCGAACTTATTCTTGGCAGTTTACGACCGACACTGCTTTCCAGAATTATACAAAATTACTTTTTCGCCTTCAACTCTTTGCGTTTCTGGGTTGGTTTCTTTTTTGGTAAAACGTTTATCTTTTTACCTTCAATAATTTTATCGTGTACTAAGAAATTATGCATGGTTTCTGAACATTTTGCCCCTTTTCCCATCCAATACTTGATCCTGTCTGCCTTTAAGCTTTTCTCTCCGGCTTTTGGATTATAAGTACCCAATATTTCTAAAAACTTTCCACTTTTAGTGCTGTTTTTTGAATCAGTCAAAACCGCCCGAAACGATGGGTCGTTTTTTCTTCCAATTCTTTGAAGTCGTATTTTTAACATATTCTGAGCTTAACATAAAAAACTTAAAAAGCAATGGATTTAGGTTTTTATGCTATATTTAACTTAATGAAACACCAAAAGAAGCACAAGAAAATACACACACAGACAAACCCAAGGACCGAGCAAGGAATCATCTCTGTATCTGCCAGGGGCACAGGATATGTTAGAATTGGAGACCAAAAAGAAGATATAGAAATAGACTTCAGAGACCTAAAAACTGCGTTGCACGGAGATATGGCAGAAATAATCCTTCACCCGAAGAAACACGGGCGACAAACAGGAGAGGTATCGAAAATATTGACCAGGGCGAAAATTCGTTTCGTCGGAGTTTTGGAAGTAGAAAATAAAATGTATTTTTTGAAGCCGGATGACACAAAGATGTACACCGACATTTTAATTCCAGAAAAATTTTTAAATAATGCAAAAGTAGGGCAAAAGGTTTTTGGAGAAATAATCTTATGGAATGATCCTCGCAAGGCGCCAGAAGGAAAAATAATAAAAGTTTTGGGTCGTCCCGGAGACAACGACACGGAAATGCATTCGATAGCCATAGAAAAAGGTTTTGCCGCAGAGCTCCCCTCCCGAGTCGAAGAAGAAGCCAGAAAAATAAAACAAAACGGAATAAAAGAAATTGATTATGCCGGACGCAGGGATTTTAGAAAAATTTTAACTTTTACCATCGACCCATCCGACGCAAAAGATTTTGATGACGCTATTTCTTTTAGAATATTAAATGATAATGAGTACGAAGTGGGCATACACATTGCCGATGTCTCGCACTATGTGAGGGTCGGTAATGCTCTTGACGTTGAGGCCCGAGAGCGTGGCACTTCGGTTTACCTTGTAGATCGAACAATACCGATGCTTCCGGAGATTCTTTCAAACGATTTGTGTTCTCTTGTACCAAACAAAGACCGACTCACCATGAGTGCTGTGTTTGTTTTAGATAAAAATGCCAAGATAAAAAATGAGTGGTTTGGTCGCACGGTGATACACTCGCAAAAAAGATTTACCTATGAAGAGGCAGAAGAATCTATCAAAAAACCTACTTCCTTGCTTCATAAAGAACTTTCCATTCTGAATAATTTGGCAAAAAAACTTACCAAGGAAAGATTCGTGAAGGGTGCCATTTCGCTCGACCAGGAAGAAGTAAAATTCGTCTTGGATAAAAATGGCACACCAATAAAAGTAATCAAGAAAGAACGCGGCGATTCGAATCGGCTGATTGAAGAATTTATGCTTTTAGCCAACAAAAAGGTTGCCGAAGTTTTATCTCCAAAGAAAAACAAAACGCTGAGCAGAGAAAGTGTTTCAATATATCGAGTACACGATTTTCCGAATAAAGAAAAAATGGCTGATTTGGTATTTTTCCTACAAGGCCTCGGCTATCGGCTACCTCTTCGTGATGGAATTATCCCTACGTATGAAATAAACAAATTATTAGAAAGTTTAGCCGGGAAAAATGAAGAAGACACGGTACAACGAGCAGTGGTGCGTTCTATGGCTAAGGCAATATACTCTACTAAAAATATTGGACATTATGGGCTTGCCTTTGAATACTACACTCACTTTACTTCCCCGATAAGAAGATATCCGGACATAATGATTCACCGACTTCTTTCCGGCTATTTAGAAAGAAAAAAAATAGGAAAAGAAAAATTGGCTGAATATGAAAAAATCGCGTTCGTTTCTTCTGAACAAGAAAAACGCGCTTCGGATGCTGAACGTGCCTCCATAAAGTACAAACAAGTTGAATATATGTCGATCCGTATCGGCAAGATTTTTGAAGGGATAATAAGTGGAATGACAGAGTGGGGCATGTATGTGGAAGAAATCGAAACAAAATGCGAGGGTCTGGTGAGAATGAGAGACATGAATGACGACTTTTATGTTTTTAACGAAAAAAAACTAGAACTGGTGGGTCAAAAGAAAAAAAGAAAATACCGTTTTGGTGACCGTGTTAAAATAAAAGTAAGTGCTGTCGACTTAGAAAGAAAAACAATAGATTATGTTTTGGCATGAGAAGGTTTTTTAACAAAAATTTTATTTGGGGGGCGTTTTCAATAATTATTGGAATATCTTTAGCGAACATCGCGTTCTCTTTTATCGGTGGGAAAATAATGGGCTCTCAAAACGAAGCCTCGGTAATACAGCATGCCACCTCGGCGGGCAACGAAGACACGAACAAGCTTCAATATTATTATGTCAACAATGATGAAAATGATGGCCCCAGAGTTTCCGCCAAGGCATATCTAGTCGGTGACCTAAACACCGGCGAAGTAATCCTTTCTAAAAACCAAGATGAAAAATTTCCGATTGCTTCCACTTCGAAATTGATGACGGCTCTCGTAACCAAAAAAATAGCAAAGTCCGACAATACCGCCATTATTACAAAAACAGCTCTTGCCACCCCGGGGCAAAACGGAGAACTGAGACTAGGCGAAAAAATAAAAGTCACAGATCTTATCTACCCTCTACTCCTGGAATCAAGCAACGACGCCGCAGAAGCCCTGGCCTTATATTTCGGAAGAAGCAGCTTCCTCTCAAAAATGAACCAGGAAGCGGCAAACTTGCAAATGAGTTCTACCACTTATGAAGACCCAAGTGGACTAACTCCCCACAATCAATCCACGGTTTCAGATATGTTCAAATTAGCTGGTTATATAGAAAGAGAACAACCAGATTTGTTCAACATTACCACCAAGAGAAGTTACACGGTAAAAAACCACAGCTGGTCAAACATTAGCCAATTTCTAAGCAAGGACGGCTATATGGGCGGAAAAAGCGGATATACCGATGAGGCTAAACAAACAGTCGTTTCGCTATTCAACTTGCCGCTTGGAGAAAAAGGACTGCGCCCGATTGCAATTACTTTGCTCCAAAGTCCTGACCGCCGCAAAGATGTCGAAACAATTCTTAAATATCTTAAAAAAAATGTATATTACGGAGGTGAAGCAGATGCAAACACAAGTTGGGTAGAAGAGAAAATCGGCGCGCCAGATATCAGAGATCAAAATTATGTCACTCTCGTTTTCACCGGAGACATGATGCTCGACCGGGGTGTGAAAAATTCAGTTATAAAAAATTTCAACAATGATTATTCTTCTCTTTTTGAAAAATCCGGCAACCTGTTGGAAAAATTGAGAAACTCTGATATTTTCTTCGCCAACCTAGAGGGCCCGGTCTCTGACCAGGGCATCGATCAGAAAAACTTATATTCATTCAGAATGGATCCATCCGTTATTCCAGCACTCAAGGGCGCAGAAGTAAGTGTCCTGTCTGTCGCCAACAATCACATGGCAGACTGGGGACAAAATGCTTTCGTCGACACACTTTCTCGACTGAAAGAAAATGAAATACAGTTTACGGGCGGAGGAAATAATAAAGAAGAGGCTACAGCTCCGGCGATTATTGAAAAATATGGGATGAAGGTTGGTTACCTCGGGTTCTCCGACGTCGGACCGAATTATATGCCCGTCAGTTCCGACAAGGCTGGAGTACTTCTAGCGAGCGACCCGAACTTTGATGAAATTATTAAAAATGCGGCTAAACAAGTCGATTATTTGGTTGTGAGTTTCCACTTTGGCACAGAATATCAAACAACCCACAATAAGAGACAAGAAGAATTGGCGCACAAAGCGGTAGATGATGGTGCAAAAATTGTTATCGGTACTCATCCGCACGTCGTAGAAGATACGGAGGTCTATAAAAATAGCTATATCGCCTACTCGCTTGGTAATTTCATTTTTGACCAATCTTGGAGCAAGCCGACAATGCAAGGCATGTTGCTAGAATTAAAACTATACAAAGACGGTTCCATGACAGCGACGAAAAATCCGACACAACAAAATTCGGTTTTCCAAATTGAAAACCTAACTCAAGGAAAAGAGGAAAAAATTAAATTTAAATAAAACTATTTTGCAATTTGGGTAGCTTCCTCAAATTTTACAGAGAGAAGTTTTGAGGCTTCGTTCGCGCCAATGGTGACGCCATAGAGCACTCCGGCGCGAGACATCGTCTCACGGTTGTGCGTAACGACAATGAGTTGTGAATGTTTGGATAGTTTTTGGAGCATATCGCCATATTTTCTTGAATTTGCCTCGTCGAGTGCGGCATCGGTCTCATCTAACACAAGAAACGGCGGCGGGTTCACTTGCGACATAGCAAAAAGAAGCGCGATGGAAGTAAGCGATCTCTCCCCTCCGGAGAAAGCATTTATTTCTTTCACTTTTTTATGCGGAAGTGAAACATTTATTTCTATTCCTTTTTCTACTACTATCTCCTCATCGTTTTCAGTCTCTTCCGCTTCCTCGCTTTCTTCATCCACCTCAGCCGATTTCCTCTTTTTGATTTCAACTATAGAAAGTGAGCCATGCCCACCACCGAACATAAGGGAGAAAAATTCCTGAAACTCAACATTGATTTTCTTCACACCTTCTTTAAATTCTATTTCTATTTTTTCTTTCAAGTCGGCAATCAAATCCTGCAATGAGCCAATGCTTTTTTCCAAATCGTCCATCTCTTTTTCCAGAAACTGATCACGCTCGGATACTTCCTGGTATTCTTTCATAAGTTCTGCTCCATTGCCGAGCCCGGCATCTTCCAGTTTTATTTTTATGCGTTCAATTTTTTTCTTTTGATCTTCTGGGGTAAGACCAGGCTCATTGGTTCCTAATTCAAAATTTTTATATGACAAAATTTCTGAACCCAAAAGCGCCGCGCCTTCTTTTATCTCATTTTCAAACATTTTCATACGACTGCTTAGATTTCCTTCTTTTATTATCACCATTTCGAGAGCAGAAGATAATTCCTGATGTCTCACCTTGAAGGCGAACTTTTCGCGCTCCAGGTCCCGCAGGGTTTCCATTTCTGTGTTTATCTCTTGTTTCAATTTTTCTGCGCTATGTAAAATTTCTTTTTCTTTGTCTTCGATTTCTCTCATCCCTTCCGAAATCTCTTTTTGGCTTTTCTTTAAATTATCTATTTCTTGAGTGCGATTTGCCTTATCTTTGCCGTTTTGTGAAAACTTTTTTAGAATATTTTTTATGCTTTCGAGCACTGGCTTGATTTCTTCGACGCTTCCCTTGGTAAAAGCCAGGTCGATCGAATCATTTATTTCACTAATTATGCTCTTTATCTCTTCTTGGGAAATTTCTACAAAAAGAGATTTCTGCTCAGCCCGACGCTCTTCCATTTCGATCATTCCCTCGATGCGCCCCAACTTTCGCTCCATTTCGCTTTTTACCCCATGGATATTGTTTATTTTCTGCTCTAAGGCTCTCAACTCCTCAATCTTTTTGTTACCGGCCGTGGAGCTATTGTCTTCGGTGACAGAAATTTTCGCGTCAACGATTTTTAACTCATCAGACAATTTCGCTTTTTCGGCGGATAAGTTCGTTTTTTCTTCTTCTAAATAAATACTTTCTTTTTTTAGATATTCCCGATAAAGGACAAGAAGCTCTGCCTGCATTTCTTTGGTCTTTTCGAATTTTTCTACTTGTTTCTTTAAAAAGTTGAGGTGCGGGGCATTTTCTCTGCGGAGCATTACCACTTCTTTCATGTTTTCATTTGTGCGCTCCAACTTCCTCTCGGATTCTTTTATTTTGTATTGGTAAATTTTAAGACCTAAGGCATCTTCCACCATCTCTCTTTTTTCCTTTGCATTAGCATTCAAAATACGATCCGCTTCTCCTTGAGAAATGATATGGTGCCCGGAAGAGCCGATGTTAACCGAGGCCAAGAGATTATGAATATCCTTCAATCTAACTTCCGAGCCATTTAAAATATATTTATTCAGACCATCCGAAAAAACTTCACGAGAGATAGAAATGACATCGTAATTTAAATTCACGTCTTCTCCTCCGTCGTTTATTAGTTTAAAAACCTTGTCAGAATTGTCAAAATAAATACTAACCGCTGCCTTTGTCCCCTTTGGTAAATTTTTTGACCCCTTAAAAATAAGATCCGAGCCCCCCTTCCCGCGCATCGACTTCATTGACTGCTCCCCCAGGACAAAACGAATTGACTCCACCACGTTTGATTTTCCGGAACCATTCGGGCCCACGATGGAAACAACCGGGCTTTCAAACTCCAAAACAGTTTTTTGAGCAAAAGATTTAAAACCATTTATTTGAAGTGTTTTTAATCGCATACTATTCTTTAATCTAATCCAACCAATTTCTTGCCTTTAACGCTGCCAGAGCAGCCGCTTGCTCGGCTTCTTGTTTACTTTTTCCCTTTCCTTCGGCAATTAAACTAGAACCGAAATAAATACCCACCGTAAAATGTTTATCGTGATCGGGCCCAGATTCATGCAGCACTTTGTATGAAGGGGTAACTGAAACAAATTCCTGCGCTTTTTCCTGGACGAGAGATTTTGCGTCCCGCCAGAGTTTTTTGTTTACTATCTCCTCTGTCTTGGGCAAAAGGGTTTTGGTTATGAATTTTTCCACTACTACATAACCCTGGTCTAAGTACATTGCCCCGACAAGCGCCTCGTAGGTATTGGCTAAAATATATTGCCTTGCTTTACCATTATCTTTCGCTTCGCCCTTAGAAAGAAGCAGGTAATCGTTCATTCCTATATCTCCAGCAATTTCAGAAATAATAATTGCGTTTACTAGCGCAGAGCGGAGAGCAGTAAGTTCACCTTCTGTGTATTGAGGATATTTTTTGTAAAGAAAATCCGTCACAATAAGCTCGAGAACTGCATCACCTAAAAACTCCAGGCGTTCGTTGTGTGAAAGTGAAGAAGCAGGGTTTTCGTTTATGTAAGAACGATGAGTAAATGCTTGCTTTAGTAAATCCTTGTCTTTAAAAACCACTTTTATTTTTTTCTCGAAATCTGAAAATTGTACCATGCTTTTTTCTTATTTTTGACTAATAATTTCAATTGCCCTGCTGATTAGTGGGATAATATCGTTATAAATTCGAAGTTCTGGTATGGATGACAAGGAAAACCACCTCGCGCCATCAAGTCCGCCGGACTTTTCTAGAATCAATTCCTTGTTTTCGCTTCTTGCCAAGAAATACACTACTTTTTTAAGACTTTTTCCTTTTTCCGGATGAGTAGCGACATATTCATTCTCTCCGAGCTTCTCCTCGATGTTTATATCTAAGCCAATTTCTTTCTTGATGGCTCTTTTTGTTCCCTCCTCAATGTTTTCATTCTCATCAACCTTCCCTTTAGATAAAGTCCAGTAACCGAAAACATCATGCACGAAAGCGAACAAAACCTCCTTGTCTTTTTTAGTATAAACAAGCGCACCACCTAGTGTCTCGACGGGTAATTTCGTAATATCGACAACCTCTTCCTGTTTTTTCTTTTTACTAACCTGCTCTTTGCCGGGCTCGCCCATTTCCTTATAAACTGCACCCAGAACCCCATTAACAAATTTACCGGAATTTTCTCCCCCGAAGGTTTTTGCCAACTCTATCGCTTCGTTAATGGCCACTTTGGGAGGAACCTCGTTTCTGTCCCCAAAAAGAAGCTCAGTCAGGCCAATCCTTAAAATATTTCTATCGACGACAGATATTTTTTCGATAGGCCAATCAGGCGCCGCTTTCTCTATAATTTCATCAATCGTTAAATGTTTTTTGAGTATTTTCTCCAAGAGAGGCAGCACAAAACCGTCGTCTTCAAAACCAGGAGCAAATTCTTTTAGATTTCTTTTTAAGATTTCCTTTATTTCTTCGTCGTTGGAATTTTCCCTCTTCTTTTCCTCGGGCAAAAAATCCCACTCGAAAAGCGTCTGGAGCACTATTGATCTTGAAAGGTGCCTATTTGCCATTTGTTTTTAAAAACAAAATTACTTGCCTTCCTCGGCTTTCTTTGCTTTTGCTTTCTTTTGCTTCTTTTCAGTCTTTTTTATTAAATCCAAAACCTTTTTTCCACGGTAATAACCGCAAGAAGAGCAAACGGTGTGACGTCTTTTTAGGGCCTTGCAATTTTCGCACTTCGCAAAACTGGTACTCTCCAATGCATGGTGAGAACGGCGGTTTGCTGTATGCGATTTTGTATGTCTCATTCTTACTACCATAATGTTCTTATCCTAGCATATTAAAGATGAAAAGCAAAATAAAACGTGATATTATGGGGAGATATGGAAAACGGAGATAAATTGCACAATTTAAGACATTCTTTAGCTCACCTTTTAGCAGCAGCTGTTTTGGAAATATATCCAGACACGAAAGTGACTCTCGGCCCACCCATAGAGGACGGCTTTTATTACGATTTTGATTTTACCTCTCCAGTCTCAGATAAAGACCTGCCAAAAATAGAGAAGAAAATGCGTGAACTTCTCAAAACATGGAAGGAATTTTCGCACGAAGAAAAAACAGAAGAAGAAGCAAAAAAATATTTTGCAGGTAATCCATACAAATTGGAAATTATTGACGAAATTGCAAAAAAGGGAGAAAAAATCACTTTTTATACTTCCGGCAAATTTACTGACCTCTGTCGAGGTGGACATTTGGAAAATCCTGCAAAGGAAATTGATCCTGGTGCATTTAAGCTAGACCGCGTGGCCGGAGCTTACTGGCGCGGAGACGAGAAGAACAAAATGCTCACCCGTATTTACGGACTAGCCTTCAAAACAAAAGAAGACTTAGAAGCATATATCAAACAACGCGAAGAAGCAAAAAAAAGAGACCACAAAAAACTCGGTCGAGAGCTTGGGTTATTTACTTTCTCTGAATTAGTCGGCGCTGGTCTTCCCCTTTGGACTCCAAAAGGAACTATCGTTCGCGAACTTTTGGATAATTATGTCTGGGAATTGCGAAAAGCTTATGGTTATCAAAAAGTTTGTATTCCTCACATCACCAAAAAAGATCTCTATGACATGAGCGGCCATTGGGATAAATATAAAGATGATTTATTTAAAATTCACACTCGAGAAGATCATCTATACGCGATGAAACCCATGAACTGTCCACACCACACTCAGATTTTTGACTCTGAACCTCGAAGTTATAGAGACATGCCTCAAAGATTTGCAGAAACTACAATGGTTTATCGAGATGAGCAATCCGGCGAGCTTTCAGGACTTTCTCGAGTATTATGTATTACTCAGGATGATGCCCATGTTTTTTGTAGATTAAATCAAACTAAAGAAGAATTCTTGAAAATTTGGGACATTATTCATAATTTCTATAAAGTCTTCGGCTTCAATCTTCAAGTTCGTCTTTCAACTCATGACCCAAAACAAATGGATAAATATCTCGGAGGCGAAGAGCGCTGGAATCTAACCGTCGGAATGCTCGAAGAGATAATTAAGGAGAAAAAAGTGCAGGCTATATCGGGAGTGGGTGAAGCTGCTTTTTACGGACCCAAACTTGATTTCTTGGCGAAGGATTCTATCGGCCGAGAGTGGCAGGTAGCTACTATCCAGCTTGACATGAATATGCCAGAACGCTTCAACCTAAATTGTACTAATGAGAAAGGAGAAAAAGAAAGAATCGTGATGATTCATGCTGCTATCATGGGTTCTATTGAAAGATTTATGTCTACCTTAATAGAACATCTTGCCGGCAATTTCCCTCTCTGGCTCTCCCCCGTGCAAGTGAAAGTAATCCCCGTCCGGGAAAATCATAACGAATATGCTAAAAAAGTTTTTGAGTTACTAAAAGAAAGTGGCATCCGCGCAGAGTTAGCCGACGAAGATAAAAATTTGGGTGGCAAAGTTCGCGACGCAAAAAACAACAAAATCCCTTATTGGATAGTCATCGGCGACAAAGAAATCGAAGCCGACAAGGTTACTCTAGAATCCCGCGATGCTGGCCAACTCGGGCAGTTATCCAAAGAAGAGCTCCTTTCAAAACTTTTGGAAGAAATAAAAAATAAGAAATAATAAAAAAATCCCCATCAGGGGATTTTTTTATTATATATCAATCTCTGCTAGTTTGGCATTGGATTGGATAAAAGATTTGCGAGGTGGGACTTCGGAGCCCATGAGGATATCAAAAATTTCATTTGCTTCTTCGGCGTCACTAATCGTTACTTTTTTGAGTACGCGATGCGCTGGATCCATGGTAGTCTCCCAAAGCTCTTCCGGATTCATTTCTCCAAGACCTTTATAACGTTGAATATGAATCTTGTTTGTCTTCTTTTTGTCTTCCTCCGTTTTTTCTTCACTCTCCTCTGCAACCTCTTCCGCTTCTCCGGTTTCTACCTCCTGTATTTCACTCGCGTCTGCATTCTTACCAACAATTTTCAACTTCTCTTCGTCTGTGTAAGCATAAAAAACCTCCTTGCCTTTTTTAATTTTATAAAGTGGCGGTTGGGCGATATAAATATATCCGGCATCGATAATTTCCCGGAAATATCTGTAAAAAAGTGTGAGTAGAAGCGTGCTGATGTGCGAACCGTCTACGTCAGCATCTGTGGCAATAATTATTTTGTGATATCGCATTTTTGATAAATCAAAAGTATCCCCGATGGATGTACCCATAGCAATAACGAGCGACTTTACCTCTTTTGAGGCAAGCATTTTATCTATACGCGCTCGTTCTACGTTCAGAATCTTTCCGCGAAGTGGTAGTATCGCTTGCGTGCGGCGGTCACGACCTTGCTTAGCGGAACCCCCTGCAGAGTCCCCCTCCACCAAGAAGAGTTCTGATTCATCGGCATGCTTGCTCTGACAGTCAGCGAGTTTGCCTGGA
>JBBIUG010000001.1:39751-46691 GCA_037440325.1 Candidatus Nomurabacteria bacterium
GTGTCCTGCCTTCCAATGCACCTTTTCGTAGAATAGAATCCTTGGCTGCCTTGGCTGCCTTGCGTGCCCTAAGAGCAAGGATTGATTTATTGATTATTGCCTTAGCTTCATCCGGGTTCTCTTCCAGAAAATTCGTAAATGCTTCACCGAAAACCGTCGCCACCGCCCCCTGCGCTTCCATACTTCCAAGCTTTGCTTTCGTCTGTCCTTCGAATTGTATTTCACGAAGTTTAACAGAAATAACCGCAGTTAATCCCTCAAGCACGTCGTCTCCGATGAATCCCCCTTCCGACTCTTTCATCATTTCATTCTTTTTACTATAGGTATTCAAGGTTCTCGTTAGCGCCGTTTTAAATCCAGTAACGTGCGTTCCGCCTTCAGGGTTGTATATATTGTTTGCGAAAGGAAAAATTCTATCCACAATGTCGTCCACGTATTGAAGAGCCACTTCTACTCCAACACCGTCCAATTCCTTTTCAACATAAAAAATATTGCTCTGGATTGGTTTCTGAAATTTGTTGTAATATTTCACGAGAGAAATGAGCCCGCCTTCGAAATAAAAAGAAACTGAAGGAAGCTCTTCTCCCAATTCTCTAAAATAAAAGACGTCCTCCTCGTTCATCCCCTTCTTCCCGTCGAAAGCCCGTGCATCGATAATTGAAATTCTTAATTTCTTTACCAAATATGCTTGCTGGCGGATATGGTTTACGACAGTGTGCAAGTCGAACTTGATATCACCAAAAATTTCTGTATCCGGTTCAAAAGTAATAATCGTACCGTGAAGTTTTGAAGATTCAACTTTTTTTACTGCTGCTTTTTTCTTACCTTGAGAATATTCTTGCTTATATTTTCCTCCATCGCGGAATACTTCTGCCTTACAGTAACTCGAAAGCGCATTTACCACAGACGCACCCACTCCGTGCAACCCCCCGGAAACCTTATACCCCTCTCCGCCGAACTTTCCTCCTGCGTGCAAAGTAGTCATCACGGTTTCAAGAGCAGAAACTTTGGTTTTTTTATGAACATCCACTGGAATACCTCGCCCATTATCAGCCACCCGAATACGGTTGTTGGGCAAAAGTGCTATTTCAATGTCATTACAAAACCCTCCCATGGCCTCATCGCGGGAATTGTCAAAAATCTCCCAAATAAGGTGGTGTAGCCCTTCTGGGCCTGTTGTACCTATATACATGCCAGGACGGCGCCTAACGGGCTCTAGGCCCTCTAGAACGGAGATGTCAGAGGCATCATAATGATGCCCTTTTCCGGCATCTTTTTTGTCTTCCTTTTCTTTTGCCATATATATCTATTATAGCAAAAAATTATCTTAAATACTAGTCTTTTTCCCCAAAAAAACCTTTACTTTTTGGCTTTTTTTCTTTATATTAGAGCAATGAGAAAAAATTACAAAGTGAATTATCCAAAGGAAAATGAATTAAGAAAAGACTTGGAATCTAGAGATGATGTCGAAGCGTTACGAATTAAGCGTTATCTAGGAATGCCTGATTTATCACGCACCCCGGGAAGTCCAATCGCTGAAATAGTAGAAAGGGTAACAAGCCTACCAGAGTTCAAAGATTTGGATATTATAGAAGTGCCAGAAATAGTACCGGCTGATATCAGTTTTGATTTATTTGATTTTCCAGCAGATCATCCAGCACGTTCAAAATCCGATACATATTATGTTGATGAAAATCACATCCTCCGCACCCACACCACAGTAATGTGGTACTACTATCTACAACAAGAAGACGTGAAAGCTCGTATGTCTAAAGGAGAACCTGTCGGGTGTTTTTGTTATGGTAAGGTTTATCGTAAAGATGAAATTGACAGGAATCACATGAATGTCTTTCATCAAATTGATGGTTGGTATTTAACACCAAAAGATAAAAAAATAATAGGCAAAGAAGAATTGGACACTGAATTACGAAACATCGCAAAGGCAGTGTTTGCCTCCGACACTAATATTAAAATTTTTGACGACAATTTCCCCTACACTGATCCATCCCTCCAAATGGAAGTCGAAAAAAAGGGCAAGTGGTTAGAAGTTTTAGGCAGTGGAGTAGTAAAAGGAAGCGTTTTAGAAAAATTTGGTATCGATTCATCAAAATGGAATGGTTGGGCTTTCGGACCTGGGATCGAAAGATTGGCTATGGTCTCAATGAGCTTGCCTGATATACGATTATTTTGGTCGGAAGATTCTAGGATTAAAAATCAGCTGATATTAGGACGTGAGTTTAAAGAGGTCAGTAAATATCCACCGATAGTACGAGACATTTCTTTTGTTGTAAAAAATGATTTTATTCCGAACGATTATTTTGATTTCGTCAGAGAAGCCGCTCCCGGGTTGGTAGAGGAAGTAGAATTGTTGGATAAATATGAAAACGCCGCCAAGTGGGGCGTGGATAAAATTAGTTATGCTTTTAGAATCACGTATCGCTCTCTAGATAAAACACTAACAAGCGCTGAAATCGATACTGTCCACAAGAAGATCGAGGAAATAACAACAAAAGTATTCGGTGGAGTAATTCGTTAGAAGAATATTTATTATCCCCAGAAAGGATGTTCTCTTTTCTTTAAGTGATAAGACCCATCACTCTCATGCACAAGGGTTAAGTCATCTTCTCTGTTTTTCGTAGGATTATGAATTTCCAGATGTGCAGTGTGTGAATCCAGATTTCTTTTCGCTCCATCAAAAAAAATTTTTGCTTCAGCGGTGTCGAGCTTGGATGTTAAATGGTGAACAGCATTTTGGAGCATTTGGCTATCGCCGTCATATTTTACTTTAAAACCATGAATATCTACGTATTTTTCAGCCATATATTTTGTTCAAAATTATACTTATAATAAATAATTATACCAAAACAGTGACAATTTGCTACAATCTCTGGATGGAACAAAAAACAAGAAAAATTTATATCATCCTCGTATTCATCATGATCCTTTTCGGTGCAATCGGTTTTTATCTTGGCTGGTTGAATATTGGGCTGGTCTCTCTTTTATAGCTATCGCTCAAATTGGCACCATTCACAATCTTTTTTGTTGCATCCCTTCTTTAAAAATTCCATGGATAACACCTCCTCAGCACAAAGATTAATTTCTTTTTTAAGTTTATTTAGATGTTCGTCTGTTACATCAAAAAAATATTGTTCGAATTTTCCTTTTTTATTTTTTTCTACAAAATCAAGGACGCTTTTGTTAATCCTGAAATCTTTTTTATCATAATTTGCAAGCAGTAGTTTATAAAAGGTCAGCTGTCTTTCATAATCTGCTTTTTGCTCTTTAGTTTTTTCAGAAAACGATCTTCCGGTCTTGTGATCAACAACATTTATATCTTTGGACGAAAAACCATTAATATATTCTACTTTGTCCAGGGTTCCGCTGATTTTTAATATTTTTTTATTAACAAGTTCAAAGTTCTTTTCAACATGGAGTTGTGTTTCTACTTCGGGTACCCACTTGCCTGCATACTCATCATAATATTCAGACAACGCCTTCTCACCTCTCGTTCTGAATTTTTCCTCGTCCTTCTCAGATAAATTAAATCGGCTCAACCCTTTATCAAACTCTGTTAATAAAATCTTCTTCTGTAAAATTTTATTTTCTTTTTTTGATTTTTCAAAAAAATTGTTTAATGCAAAATCCACAACGCTTCCGAACATTAAACTTGGAGAATATATATCTGGAATTCTGATCAAGTTTTTATATAGATATTTTTTCGGACATTCCAAATAGTTATTCAACGCAGACACATTCAACCCTCTCTTAAAGAAGAGCCCACTGAGATATCCCGGGTCAAACAAAGAGGACGAGCGTTTTTCAAAATTCATAAATGAAGAAAGTTTCATGATATTTTTTTCTTCAAAATCTTTCATTTTTTGTTCTCTTTTGAAAGCATCTGCTATTTCTTTAACGAATTCTGACTCCTCGTGTTCTTTGCCGTCATTGTCTGTCCTGGCAAAAGAAACTTCCAATCCGATTTTTGCGCGAGTCATGGCAACATAAAAAAGCCTTCTTTCATCATTAATATCACCATCATATTGATAAATCGGTAAAGTAATATTATTAACCCCACTACTCCCTTCCCAGGATCTTCTGGTAGCATTTATTATATACACATATTCGAATTCCATCCCCTTTGAACCGTGCACCGTCATCAAAGATACTCCTTCGATTATTTCCGGATCAGTGCTTTTAATATCCAAATTATATTTGATAAATGAATCAACAAAATAGACAAAATCTGCAAGGCAGTAATTCTTTTTTGTCTCATTCTGTCTCTTTGCTTCATCTAAAAATTTATCGAGCTTAACAAGCTGAGAGTGCCCATCGATAGAGGCAATCATGTATTTTAAATATCCGATTTTATCTAAAAATATTTTAAAAAAATCTATAAAAGATTTATTACTTGCTTCAATCTTTAGTTCTTTGAGTGTTTTTGCGAGAGTTAAAAATGTTTCATAATTTTCCACCTCTATTTCTTTCAAAATTTTTCTATCAGTTATTATGGAAAAAATATGCTTTTTTCCCTCTCCTCGCAGAGCCTTAAATTTATCTAAAATTTTAACAACATCATATGCATCGAGCTTAAGAAAGCCAGCAAAAAGTGCTTTTCCCATGTGATAGTCATCATTTGGGTTGTGCACGGCTCTCAAGATATTTATAAGACTAGCAATATTGGGATCGTCTAAAACTTTATCTTTGGAAAAAATAGTGTAGGGGATTTTATAAAAATCAAAGATTGTTTTAATATCGGAAACATTTTTGTTAGCACGATACAGGACAGCAATATTGCTTGGGGCAATACCTTTTTTAATCTTTTCTTTTATACTCTCTGCTAGATACAAGAGTTCGAATTTGTAATTTGAAAATTCTCGTACGTTAATTTTTTTGTTCTCCCCTGTTAGGTTAGAACGCAATTTTGTACTTTCTTCTAAATCACTCGTTTTTGTTATTAAACTATGCGCGCCATCAAGTATGTTCTGAGCGGAACGATAGTTCTCTGTAAGTGTTATTTCATTTATCCCTTTATATAAATTTTTAAAACGAGAAAATGTTTCTGCGCTGGCACCTTGAAATCTATAAATGGACTGTTTTTCATCGCCCACGGTAAATAGGTTCGGTTTCCCTTCCAGGTGCGGAGCATCGGTCAATAACTCTATTAAAGTGTTCTGCCCTTCGTTGGTGTCCTGATGTTCGTCCACGAGAATATATTGATATTTTTCTTGTACATCGGCTTTTAGATCTTTATTTTTAGAGAATTCCTCGCGCACATAGAGAATCATGTCTGAAAAATCATACAGTCCGCGTCTTATTAATTCTTTTTGATAAAAAGAAAATATTTCTGCCAGCTCTTCAGCTTTTTTGATTTTTTTATTTATTTTTTCTTTTTCCGCTGGCTTAATCTCGCCTTTTTTATATTCACCATAATCTTTTTTGTAATATACATCTTCGTTAGCGAGCAGGTCTTTCTTCCAGGTTGGCAATTTTTTTTTAAATTCTTCCGGAGACAATCCTTCTTTTTTGATTGCGAGAATACCACTTACTATTTTATCTAAAAAAGAAAATTCATCATGGAAAGAAACGAGGTGCTCGAACTTATTTTTTTTTATAATTGATTCAATAATTTCTACTCTGTCCAAATCTCCCACCACCCTGAACCCCTCAAGTTTTTCAAAGTAAAAAGAAAATTCTCTCATGATGTGTTCGCAAAAAGCATGAAAGGTAAAAATATTTACCCTATATGCCCTATCTCCTATTGTTTCCAGAAGTCTTTCTCTCATCGAAACAACTCCAGCGGTGGTATAAGTAAGCGCCAAAATACTTTCTGGCGCGGTATCTGTCCTTTTTAAAATATTAGCAATACGCAGAGTTAGTATTTTTGTTTTTCCGGTTCCTGGACCCGCCACCACCGTCACTGGACCGTCCGTAACGTCCACAGCTTCTCTTTGGGCATTGTTGAGCTTTTTATATTCTTCTTTGAATTTCTTTTCTAAATCTTCCGACATATTTACACATTATAACCCAATATCAAAAAACCTCCGTCTTGGGGGTTTTTTGATATTATTATTGTTTTGGCTTTACGAATGAGTGGTGGTGAAGAATTTTCCACTTCCCATCTTCGCCTTTCTCCCAAAGATAAGTAAAACGAGCTTTAGCAATCTCTCTTTTGTTTGCTGGCCCAGCCTCAAAATCATACATACCTGAATGCAGATACGTATTCGGAACAATTTTTTGTACTTCCTCTTCTCTTATTATTCCGAGGGGGTCTTTTTCCAGAAAATGTTCAAAATAATTTTCTGCTCCCTCTTCACCTTCCTTGAAATCACTTGACATCGTCGGTAAAAAAGTACTATCGTCTCAGTATAATTCAGCTACTTTCTTTGAATCCTTGGTTTGGAGAGCGTCATTCCATATTTTGAAATTCTCATGGGCGATTTCTAAAAGATTTTTTGCATTTTTATTTTTTTCATATTTTTTAAATAATTAATAAATAATAATGCGCAGCTAAATATTATATTAAAAATCGTAAAAATCAAATTCTATTCGAACCAAGGTACATTTTTGATTTCCAGAAGAAAAATACAATTATAATAAAGGTACAAAGTGGTGACAAATATTCCGGAACATTAAAGCCGAAACTATGCATTATCATAATGATTCCCAGAACAAAAATAGAATACATTGCTCCGTTTTTCAAATAAACATACTTTTTGATACGATCTATGTTGCTCATAGTTAGCTGTCGCACCAAAAAGGCACCTAGGCCATTGCCAATCAAAATAAGAGGGACAGAGAGAGTAAAGGCGAAGGCACCAAGCACTCCATCGATGGAAAAAGTACTATCGATAATCTCCAAAAAAAATAATTTACTTATGTCGGACCTAGCGCTGCCGAGAAGTCTTTTTTCTTGTTCCTCCGCATTTTGTTTGAAACCATG
>JBBIUG010000002.1:0-34932 GCA_037440325.1 Candidatus Nomurabacteria bacterium
CTAAAAGCAGACATTGAAAAGTCAAAAGCTATCTTTCTGACAAACCTAATTGGTCGAGTGGCTTGACTCCCCTTTCTGAATCCAGAATACGCATTACTACTTTTTCTCCATAGTATGCTGGCATAGTAGAAACACGAAAATCTATCTTGCGTCCATCAATGTTTGCACTGAAAGATCCATCTTGCGGCTTGCGTTTTTCGTCTAGACGTAATTTCGCCAAGATTTTTACACGCGCGATAATCCCACCATAAACATTCGGTGGCAACACTATTGTCGTATGCAACACTCCATCTACTCGAAAACGTACTTTCACCTTTTCCCCGGTAAACTCGA
Source organism: Candidatus Nomurabacteria bacterium (assembly GCA_037440325.1). Classification (GTDB taxonomy): domain Bacteria; phylum Patescibacteriota; class Minisyncoccia; order Phycocordibacterales; family UBA9973; genus UBA9973. Next base: position 334 of record JBBIUG010000002.1, read on the forward strand.
TATGAATATCCGAAGCATTTCCTTCGATCGCGTTACGCAAGATGACGGCGACGATTTTTATTACCGGCGCATCTTCTACAATCTTTGTTTCTTCTCCTTTTTTTATGCCTTCAATTTCTTTACTTAGATTTTTCTCATTGATACCCTTTGCGTCTGTTTCATCCTTATTTAATTCATCCAGAGCTTCTTCCACCTGAATTCCCAAACCCTTGTAGGCTCCCATGACACTTTCGTATCCGCTTTTGGAAATAAGAAAAATTTTGAAAGGAACACCTATTTTGGTAGAGATGAACTGCAGCGCGTCCATCGCCTGCATATTTTCCGGGTCCATCACTCCCACTTCAAGCACATTGTCCACTAGTTCAATCGGAACAAAATGGTAGTGGGCCGCAGAGTCTTCCGAGATATATCGAAGAGTATTAAAAGATATTTTTTCTGGGATCACTTGCTTGACCGGAATACCCAAATATTCTCCCTTCACTGTAAGAATTTTTTCTTCCGGAACACCAAATTTCAAAAGGGTTTCTGTAATATCACCGTTGAATTCCTCATTAGCACGGTTTTTTATTTCGCCTATTTGGCTATCTTTGATTATTCCTTTTTGGGCTAGTTCTTCTAAAAAACTCATAATTAATTAGTGGCGGGATTAACACAGGTATTCGTCGAAGTATTCAAAACTTGAGGAGGAGTACATACAGGAGCCGCTGGTGGAGGAGTCACGACGGCGTCATTTCCAAATTGAGCAAATGGGTTTGGCCTTCCTTGAGTACCGTCTTGGACAAGAACAATGCTTGAGTCATGTAAACTAATAAAACTTGGATCAGAAAAGATGGTGTCATCCAATTTTATTCTTTTTACACTCAACAATAAGGCCAAAAAGTCTTCCGTCGCTGCATTGGCATTGGACGTATCCACGCTAACAGGAAGCGAGCCATCTATGTTCGGTAATGTTGTGTTGTTTGATGTTGATACTAAGTTCGGCTCCGCTGGAGAAGGTTTAATAAAAAAAATGTATATCAAAATGAAAACTACCGCAATTGTTGTAAATATTAAGATGTTTTTAATTTTGGGAGTCATTTTAATTTTTTAGCCAATAAGTTTTAATTTTAAAATCATATGAGTAGATTTCCGGAGAATTTGTTTTTGCGCCAAGTCCAGTAGTTCCGGTCACGGCAAGGTTGTTGGAAGAAAACGTAATAGAGGATATATCTACCATTCTAAGATTGCTTTCTAGGGTTTTGGTGAAGTTAATGAAATTATCGTAGGTTCCCGATGTAGAAAACTCCAAATCAAAAGTTCCGTAATCTTTCGGTTCCGCGAGAGCCCCTCCCCCTTGTACGACTGTTCCGGTGTTTCCAGTGGTGTCTTTGTTAACATTATATTTTATATCTTTTAGAGTCATGCCAAAGGGTCTAGCCATTTCTTCTATCTCAAGAATTAAACGAATGTTATCAACATTTTGTGGTAAGAATTTTTCAATTTTATCCAAATTTTCAACACTGATAGCGTTCGCTTTTGCCACCAACTTGTCGCGCTCGCTCTCTAGCGCTTTTGAATTGTCAAGCGCCGTATTATAAGAAGCAGCCTGAGCTTTCAGTGCAGTTATCTCATTGTAAATAGGATTGGTAAGTACAAAAAAGACACTGATCGAAATTAATATTAAAATAACTGGCATTACAAATCTCATCATAAATTTAACTTTGGCTCTGGACTGAAAGTATTTGTTTATAATTAACAAAATTTGGATCGACCGAAAAATCTAAATCAAAAAGAACATTCCCGCTGTTATCCAGCGTCAGATTCGAAAAAACGGGATCGATAATATTTTTATTCTGCCCAAACAGATCAGACTGTAAGGCAACGGCACGGTAGCCAATAGCCACACCAGATAGCTTGATATTTATTGTCGGGCTATTACCTGTCCCAATTTCATAACCAAATTTCGTGTAACGAACAGTCTTCATTGTTAACTGTTGTAAAACATCAAACACAGGAACAATGGTAATGTGTTTGGACAAAAGTTCGTTCGCGGCATAGAGTCTTTTTCCTAAAACTTGCAATTCGGTTATTTTGGCTGGTTCAAAACGATTCTTCGCCTTGTTTAGGTTGTCCTGCAATCCTGCGATGTTTTTTGTTTGGACAACTTTATAAAAATAAAGTCCGCCAGTTGCTAGAAGAATCGTAAATAAAATAAACAACGAAATAATAATCCAAATACTAACCGACCGCGAAGCGGTAGCGGTTTCTTTTACAATTGGTTTTTTGGGTATAAACGATGTTTGAAAGTTTTGATCCATAATCCGCTATTTAATTATATTACAAAAACAACTTTTTATGAAGTAAATTGTGTATAACTTTATTCGCACGACGGATGATTGTCTCTGATTAGTATTATTGCAATTTTCTTAAGGCCAAACCGATGGCAACGGCGAATTCTGGACCCATCGTTAGGAGTACTTTCTCTAAAAATGCCGGCGCTTCCACCTTCGAGAAGGGTCGTCCTACCTCCACTTCAGCTTGAAAATTGTTCATAGCAACTTCTTTTAATCCCTTAAGGGAGGAACCGCCTCCGGTAAATATTATTTTGCTGACGGCTTGGTTGTATTTTTTCTCATATCCCATAAGTACGCTGTTCGTTTCTGAAAAAATATAGTCTACATGTACTCTGATAATGTCGGCCAAACTTTTTTCGCTTGGATTTTCAAAAAGTCCATAATCTTTTTTCATTTTCTCTGCCTCCGCAAAAGAAATATTCAAAGACTTGGAAATAGAATTGGAAATGTCCGCTCCTCCCCTATCGATAGTGTGATAACTTTTTATCATTCCGAATTCTACGATTGAGAGTTTGGTACGGGCTGCACCGAAATCTATGAGTAGGACTGGGGATAGTTCGTGTTCAAAATTTGCTCGAACAGAAGAGAACACTTCTATCTCAAGAAAGGATGCGCTCAAGTTGCATTGCGAAACGATTGAGCGATATCTGGAGACTGCGTCATTTTGAGTCGCAACAACTAAAATGTTTGTCTTGTTCTCGGTCTTGGGAGATTGGCCCGCTCCTTCTGTGTCTAAATTCATTTCAACGAAAGATGGCTCCTTCTCCGGCAAAACAAAATAATCTATCGATACTTCGTTCATCGGAACAGGGATATATTTGCGAGCCTCTGTCGGCACAATCGTGGCCATATCAGACTCTTGAATGTTGGCTGGAAGATCAATCGAAAAAATCAAACTTGATTGGATAGGAATAGCTAAAGCAAGATCCGTACTGGTAGATCCTGATTGCTTCAACACTTCTTTGAGGGCTTCTACTGTTTTTTCAACTGGAAGATTTGTCACTCTTCCTGCTTCTGTATCGGCATATGGGCCAAGCGCGATTGCACCGTATGTTTCAAGCACTGCTTTTCCGCCCTTTTTTTTGATTTCCACCACCTTGATAGACGAAGACCCAATATCTACCCCGATAGCGCTATTGCCCTCTCCTCCTCCGATTTTACTAAGGCCCGAAAAGATATTTTTTAATAAATCATTCATTTTGGTTTTTGGGGATTATGCTAAAATTATAACATATACCTGTCCCGTTAGAAATACACATGATTTTAATAAACCAAAAAACATTTTTAATAAAATTTCTAATGGGATGCGTTTTTTAAACACTATATTAGACATATGTTTCCCTGCAAAATGTGTCTCGTGTAAAAAGTCCGGATCCGACTTATGTTTAGAATGCTTGAAAGAGGCTCGAGCAGCTGAACGCGAAAGCGCAAGGTGGATTTTCCCTCTATACGACTATCGAAACCCGATTATTAAAAAATCATTATGGTTGCTTAAATATAAGGGCAGAAAAGGACTAGCAAACGTTTTCGCAAAAATCGTCTACGAAAAAATTCTGGAAGAACTTTCGGAACTCAGCATAATGGAAAATTTTATTGATCCGATTTTAGTTCCTATTCCCCTCTCCTCTAAAAGATACCGCGAACGTGGTTTCAATCAAGCTGAACTAATCTGCCGAGAAATAATAAAAATTACTCATTTACGCCATGGCGTAAATATGGAATTAGAAAAGAATGTCTTGATTAAACCAAAAGAAACAGAACATCAAGCGCTCATCCGAGAACGCAATGTAAGATTAAAAAATATTGTTGGCTCTTTCGCCGTAAAAAACAATGAAAGAATTGCGAATAGAAATATAATTTTGATAGACGACATCACCACGACTGGAGCTACCCTAAGCGAAGCAAAAAAGATTTTAAAACAATCCGGGGCACGGAAAGTAATTGCTTTTACTGTAGCTCATTAAAAATATGCTAATATTCAAGCATGACCATAGTTCAACTAATACTGACCTATAAATATTTAATCCTTATTCCCCTCGCTGTCGCAGAGGGGCCGATCGTGAGCGTAATCGCGGGTTTTTTGGTAACACTTGGAGTTTTTAATTTATTTGCTGTTTACATAATTATGGTCCTGGGGGATATTCTCGGGGACGCGATTTTTTACTATATAGGCTATTCGGGCAAAACCTTGTTTCATTATTATTTCAAAATGAATGAAGAAAAGATCGCGAAAGCAAAATTATATTTTGAAAAAAATCACAATAAAGCCATCGCCGGTTCCAAAATAATGTGGGGCATAGGAACAGCAGGGCTCATTGCCGCGGGGGTACTGCACGTGCCGTATAAAAAATATTTTAAAACTTGCGCCATGTATTCTCTTGCTCAATCGTTTATCATGATGCTCCTTGGTGTCTTTTTTGGGCAAGCCTATGAAATTATCGGAAAATACATCAACTACTACGCGTCGATAGTAAGCATTTTAGCGGTGGCGATAATTATATATTTGATTTTCATCAGAATATTTAAAGAGAACAAGGAAGAAAATTTATGACTCCCGGTCAGAGAAAAAAATTAAATATTGCCATGATTTGTGATCCGCTCGGAAGCAATAATTCAGGTTCAGTTTTTTCCACAATTCGGTTTGGAAAGCTACTTAAAGAACGCGGGCATCATGTAATTTTCATCACCGCTAAAACAAAAGGAAATCCGGACGAAAGTCATAATCACGGAGTAAAAACTTTTCGCTATCGAGGCATTCCCCTGCCGAAAGGTGGTGGTTGGAAGTTAGCTCTTCCAACCGTAGGAGAATTAAAAAAAGTTTTTAAAGAGGAAAAAATTGATGTCGTACATATAACTTTGCCGATGTCTGGTGGAATAGCTGCGCTCCGCGCCGCCCGAGCCCTTGGCATAAAAATAGTTGCTCATTCACACTCTCAACCCGAAAATTTATTTATGGATTTACCGAAATTTATCCAACCCACGATGAACAACCTCTGGAACAAATACCTTGCTTGGATGTACAGCAAGGCTGAGTCTTTGATTTATCCTTCCGAATTTGCTCATAGTTTGCTGCATCAGTTGAGCGATAAAAACCAACCATATACAGTTGTGAGTAATGGCATTAGTTTAGAGCATTTCCAACCAAGGGAAGTTGGCGACTTTCATGAAAGATTTAATATCCCGAAAGATAAAGTGAAATTGTTGTTCGTCGGACGAATATATCCAGAAAAATCTATCGACACTTTAATAAAGGCTGTTCCACACATTGTAAAAAAACACCCACACGTTCATGTAATGATAGTCGGTGGCGGTTATTTAAGACCAAGACTAGAAAAGCTCGTAATTGATTTAAAAATGGAAAAACATATAACTTTTCTTGGATTGGTTAGTGAAGGGGATAAAATTCTTGCCTACAACGCAAGCGATATTTTTGTTTTACCTTCTCTGGCAGAACTTGAAGGAATGGTGGTGCTGGAAGCGATGGCCATCGGTAAACCTATCATCATTGCAGACGCAGAGATGAGTGCTTCTCGTTTCTTTGTGGACGGCAATGGATTTTTGTTCAAAAGCGAAGACCATCTTGATTTAGCTAGTCAGGCTTTGAAGTTGATTCAAGATGCTGATTTGCGCGCAAAAATGGGAGCTCTCAGCCTCGAAAAGGTTAAAAACTACGACATCAATAGAAGTATCGAACTCTTAGAAACCGTTTATTACTCGGCAATTGAGGGCAAAAATAGGGGTTAAATTCATCGTTTATATTTGATTTTTTATTTGTTATACTTGACTGTATGCAGACTTACAAAAGATACTTTTCAGATAAATATTTTCTTATCTCTTTTTTGGGTGGCGTCGTGCTTTTGGGAACAAGTTTGGTAGCTCAGTTTTTTGTGAGCGGTTATGTGAATAGCCTGCCCGACACTCCAGTTCCCGATCTCATTTTGAGCAATACAAGAGTTTACGATGTGGATTTAATTTTCGTTTATGGGTCCGTGTTGCTTTTGCTTGTCGGCATTTTTATCGGGGCAAAACACGTGAGGTGTGTCCCCTTCGCATTCAAAAGCGTTGCTCTTTTTACTTTAATCAGATCAGTTTTTGTGAGCATTACTCACATAAGTGCTTTTCCAACCCACGTAGTGATAAATTCTCCTTTTTTTAACAAGGAAGTCTTCAATGGAATTTTTACGGGAAATGATTTATTTTTTTCCGGACATACCGGATTACCATTCCTTCTCGCTTTAATGTTTTGGGAACACAAAACAGTCAGAACAATTTTCTTAGGATTTTCTATCCTCTTTGCAATTGTTGTACTTTTAGGACACATTCACTACTCCATAGATGTACTATCCGCTTATTTCATCACTTTTAGTATTTTTTATCTTTGCAAATTTTTGTTTAAAAGCGAGTGGAAGCTTTTCCAAAATAAATAAAAGATTGGCGGAGAGAGAGGGATTCGAACCCTCGGTCCTTTTTGGGGGACGACAGTTTAGTAAACTGTTGGTTTAAACCACTCACCCATCTCTCCGTAAATTCGCTCCGCTCAAACGGAGCCGCTACTGCGAATCGATGGGTTCGTGGTCGGCACTTTGTGCCGGCTTGGAGGCAAGCAGTTGCCTCCTCGCCCATCTCACCCATCTCTCCAAAAGTTAGAACTAGTATAGCAGAAATAATGGAAAAAACGCAGTAATATGCTAGAGTAATAAAGTTATCAGATAATGCAAAAGGAGCCGTGTCAGAGTGGTCTAACGTACCTCTTTGCTAAAGAGGCAGGGGCTTCAAAACCCCTCGACGGTTCGAATCCGTCCGGCTCCGCATTTTATTAAAACTTAGGCTCTCTTTTTTGCTGTATGGACGGCTTTCTTAACCACCCTTTTTGCGCCACTCCATTCGCTTTTTACTTTTGCTGCTAGAGCTTTGACGTCTTTTTCATGCAATTTATACTGCTTTGCGTAATTCTTTGAAATAGCATCCACTGTTTTATGATACAAAGGCACGGTCACTGCTTTGGCTTTCTTCACTTCTTTTTCTACTTCTTTTTTTACTTTTGCTACGATAACCTTCGCTTTTTTCTGATGCGCTTTTGAGTTCGGTCCTAAAAAATAATACATACCCGCTCCGACGACGGCCAATCCTACCCCAGCAGCGACTTTTTTTCCAACTCCACTTTTTTTGTTTTTTTGCATAATTTTATTTATTTAATAATGATAATGATTATTGATTCTTGCGACTCTTCTTCTTTTTTCCAAAAAGAAAACTAAAAATTTTGTTTTCTTTTATTTCTTCGATTATCTCTTTAGTCGTTTCTCCAAGATCGTTTATATCTTTTTCTGCTTTTTCTAAAATTCTAGAGAGGGTGCTCGTGGCGCGAATGAGATAAAACAGAAATATTGCCGTAAAAATCCACAACACGACAAAACCCACCGAGGAGATAAAAAAGAAAATTTGCGTTTGTATTTGTGTATCCATAAATGTATTATATTCTCTTTAGTTATATAATTCAAACATGGAACTTCACGAAAAAATAGAAACAAAATTTCGCCTAGACATAAATCAGAAAAAAGCCCTGCACCGACTGAAAATTTTTTCGGTGGCAGACTTACTTTTTCATTTTCCCCTCCGGTATAGCGATATTAGTGAAGTCAAAAACATTTCAGAACTGGTTCCAGGGGATATGGCAACGGTTTACGGGAAAATCTCAAAATTAAAGACAAAGAAATCTTTTCACACAAAAGTTCCAATGGCTGAGGGCGAAATTGAAGATTTGTCAGGGAAAATAAAAATCACCTGGTTCAATCAAGCATATTTGGCCAAGATGATAAAGAATGAGGAAAATGTAAAACTAACCGGGAAGGTCACCCAAGGAAAAAATGGTATTTATTTGGCCAACCCCGAGTTTGAAAAAATGCCGGATATGCCGATAGACAAGCACGACACTCTTTTTACGGGAGAAAATGCACCAAACACCGGTTTCTCGTATCCCATTTATGCCGAGACTCGTGGCATCACTTCAAAATGGTTTTATCATGCAATAGAAAAAATATTTAAAGAACACACGTTGGATCGAATCGAAGATTACATTCCAGATGATATATTAAAAAAATACCACCTCCCCACCCTAAAGACAGCCCTGGTTTGGATTCACAAACCAAAGAACAAATACGACGCAGCATCCGCACGCAAAAGATTCGCTTTTGAAGAAGTTTTTTGTATTCAACTTGAGCGTCAGCATGATAAATTTGAATATAGAAAAAATAAATCTTTTCAAATAAAAACCGACAAAAGGGTTGTGGAAGACTTTTTGAAACGTTTTCCATTTTCATTAACCAACTCACAAAAGAAATCAACTGAAACAATTTTGGAAGACATGGGAAAGAGTTTTCCGATGTCTAGACTGCTTGAAGGCGATGTCGGTTCCGGAAAGACAGCCGTGGCGGCCACCGCCACTCACGTAGCCATCAATCAGCGACCAAACGGACAAAGTTTCGGTAATCTGCAAGTAGCATATATGGCGCCTACTGAGATTCTGGCGACTCAACATTTTGAATCATTCATCCAATACTTCAAACACCTGCCGATAAATATCGGGCTCATTACCGGATCTGGTTGTCGTAAATTTCCTTCAAAAATAAACCCGGATGGTTGGACCACTATTTCTCGTGCCCAACTTTTAAAATGGACAGCAAATGGAGAAATACCAATTTTAATCGGCACCCATGCACTTATCCAAAAAACTGTGAAGTTTAAAAATCTGGCCATGGTAATAATTGACGAGCAGCATCGTTTTGGCACAGCCCAGAGAAGAAAACTAGTCCGCAAAGATGGGGTCGCTCCGCACTTACTCTCCATGACCGCCACCCCCATTCCCCGCACACTAGCTCTCACTATTTATGGAGACCTAGACCTATCTTTGCTTTTAGAAATGCCCGCCGGACGAAAACAAATAATTACTGAAATAATTACTCCAAACAAGCGAGAAGAAACTTATGAAAAAATAAAAGAAGAATTAAAAAATGGTAGACAGCTTTATGTCATTTGTCCGAGAATATTTGAAGCCGAAGCGGAGACTGCCCAAGTTTTTGGTCCCCGAGGGTCCCACTCCAAAGGAGAAGGGCGCAGGGGGCAAAAATTTGGGCAGCTGGAGCTCAAGGCGGTCACAACAGAGGCAAAACGACTGAAAAAAGAAGTTTTCCCGGAGTACGAAATAGGTATTCTGCACAGTAAAATGAGCAAGGAAAAAAAAGAAAAAGTAATGCAAGATTTTACTGAAGGAAAAATAAATATTTTGTGCGCCACCTCTGTAGTGGAAGTCGGAGTGAACGTTCCGAACGCCACTGTAATCATTATCGAGGGGGCCGAACGTTTCGGGCTCGCCCAGCTTCACCAACTTCGTGGACGCGTCATCAGAAGTAATCATCAAGCATATTGTTACATTTTTGCCGAAGCAAAAAGTGAAAAGACGATGGAGAGACTGAAGGCAATCAAGACTGCCAAAAATGGTTTTGAGTTGGCGGAGCTTGATCTAGCGCTTCGCGGACCAGGAGAATTGGGTGGTACCAAGCAATGGGGCATCACTGATCTAGGAATGGAAGCAATAAAAAATATAAAAATGGTTGAGGCAGCCAGAACAGAAGCAATTCGCCTGATTGAAGAAGATTCGGAACTAATAAAATATCCACTTCTTAAACAAAAAGTGAAACAAAAGACGTCTGAATTCCATTTCGAATAATCAGTTCACAGTAAATTTTATTTATAGTCGGGTTTTATTTCTTCTGCCCCCTTAGAATAACTGAAAATTCTCGCCAACGCATACAACAAACTAGAAAGCCTATTTAAATAAGACAAGGTATCGTCACTCACAGGAATCTTTCCTTCTTCTTTTACCTCCACTACTCGTCTTTCTGCTCTTCTTGCCAAAGTCCTAGAGAAATCAAAAATGGCGGAAATCTCTGTGGCACCAGAGAGGAAAAAACTTTTTATTGGCGGCAAAACTTTTTCTATCTCGTCAACGATTTTTTCTATTTTCACTGTTTTGTCTTTAGAAATACTTAGGGTTGCTCCGGCAATTTCTGCTTGAACAATAAATAAATTCTGTTGTACCTCTAAAACCAAATCAGCGTATTTAAGTTTTTTGTCTTTGATTTTGAAATCTATCTCCGCGGTTTTAGCACGAACCAGGCCTAGAAAAGAATTCACTTCATCAAGCGCACCCAGGGCTTCCGCTACCGCCGAACTCTTGGAGATACGCTGGTCGCAACCAAAAGTCTTTGTGGTTCCATCATCCCCCTTTTTAGTGTAGAGCATAACTCTTATATTTTAGCACTTTTCCTATATTTCGCAGACACCGGAGACACAAGCGAATTCTTTCGCTCCGATAGTATTGTCTGCCGCTTCGTACTGAGAGAGTTTGGAAAAATCAATCTTACCAATGGCCTTTACTCGTTTTTCATACTCTTCTTTGGTGATTGCCTCGTAGGGAGCCAGTTGATAAACGTGTTCTGAACGAGGAAGGAAGGAAAGCCCGCCTATCCAGTCCCAATTTTCATATACAAAATTCCCGACAGCTATCCATTCATCCGGACCAACATAAATCGTGGCTGATGGATTGTGTTCCACAAAATGCTCTTTCAACCTTTTCCATTCTTTTATCAAATCTAAGGCAGAGACTTCGTCTTTAAATACCGCTCCTTCTGGTGCCTTTACCGGAAATTCTAGAACGAAAGTTGTCGCTGTTTCGACAGATTGACCAACTTCCGGGAGACACGGCACTCCTTGATCTTTCGCCATTTGCAACAAGGTATCGGTGTGAGAGATACGTACTCGACGAATGAAATATGGGGCATACCATGGGTGCATACCGGAACCAACGCCCAAGAGTTGTCCGGAATTACCATGAGGTTTTACACAAGTAATCGCGGTAGATGGATTAATACCAAAACGTTTTGCATATTTTTTATTTGTTTCAATCGCGTCTAATCTTAGAGTATCCAATACTTTATCATTTCTAATAACCGTATTGTCATAATATCCAGTGAGAGACACTCCGAGCAATCTTTCTTCTTCACAGTTATCTTTCCACTTCTTTGAGAGATAGCCGAAATTGGTCAAGGTTGATTGATAGGTTCCGAGAAGTGTAGCCAACTCCATTTTTCTTTTTAGAGTTGCCACCGTATCTTTCGGGCGAATAACGATACTGGTCAAATTACAAAATTGTCTGGAACGCAAATAAATTTCTCCACACGGATTAAGTCCGACTTGTCTTTCGTCTTTAATTTTTTCCCATCGACGAGCTGGTAATTGTTTTTCTAATCCTCCACGGTTGAAGATTCCACGTTCACCTGACTTGGACTTAACCAAGGCGGTCCATTCATCCAGAAATTCCTCAGCAGACGGTTTCGCACTGTAAACGGCAGAATTGTTTGCCATTGCGCGCTGGCCTTCGGTTAAATAAAATTGTCCTTTCTTTGCATCACGCATTTCTGTGTCTTCAAGCTCAGAGAGAGAAATGAGAGCGCTCCTTCTCACTCCGCCAGCAACAACAATCATTCCGATCTGGCAAATGATATCATGCATGTCCAAATTAGAGAGACGACGTCCTTGTTTGGATAAAATTTTACGTCTGGAAAACTCTATCAAATCTATCAAGGGTTGTGGCCCGGAAGCTTTTCCTCCGGCAGTTTCTAAACGAGATCCCGCTGGTCTGATTTTTGAATAATCAAACTTTACATCTTTGCCGCCGAACCAAGCATCAAGCCCCATAATATAAGCATCTGCCCAGCCCTCTTTGCTGTCTTCTATGACATGGGTAATAGGCTTTTCTTTCCCTTGTTTCTTAATCTGTGGGAATTGTTGAACATTTTCCCATTCCACAGCGAAACCAAGCCCTGCGCCACACATAAGAATGTACATAATTTCCCCCAAGTCCTGGGTGGTAGTAGGAGCAACGTAGGAACAATTGTATGCCCAAACGTTTGAATTCCTGGCTGCCTTACCCGCAGCCCAAAGGAGTCGCATAGACGGACAAATGTCTTGATTAAGGATTGCCTGTCTCACTTCTTCGTATTCAACTTTGGTTAATTTGTCACCCATGTTTTCCTTCATGAAAGCCATGTAGCGATCAATCGTTTCTACCCAAGTTTCGCGGCGACCAAGCTCTGGAACCCAACGTGAATACATTTGATAAAAAATATATTCCGAATAAGAACTGGAAAAATATTTACTGGATTCTTCTACTGCTTTTTTTACTGCCTCAGGAATCGGTCCAAAGGTTTCTCGCAACTCCGTACGTTTACTACGATAAAGAATATATTCTTTCGCGGTGTCCGGAAAATCAGCGGTCATCAATTCTTTTTCTACAAAGTCTTGCACCATTTCAACTGTCGGCAAAAATTTTGCCCCCTTGTGGGCACTTTGAAGCTCTACTTGAAATTTTAGAAGATTTCTAAAAACACGCTTTGCTACTTCTTGTGCTTCGAGCTCCCCTCCCTCTTTCGTCACCTCAAAGGCTTTGAAGACTGCGCGTGCGATTCTTTCCAAGTCGAACGGGATAACTTCTCCGGTTCTTCTTCGGATTGATTTAATTTTTTTCAATTCATTTTTTAAAATTTTTTTTGTTTTCTTCATAAGCCTTAGATTGTTTTGGGATTAAAAATATTAATGGAGACGACTTTTTTCTTTTTTTCTTTTTCTTTAATCATAAAATTGTATATTGCGGGAGAAAGAATGACAGCAAACACGGTGTTTCCAAGCAAGTGAAGCATGGTAAACGGGATTTGTCCGATTAAAGTATTGATAAATGATTGATGAAAAAAAATCGGACCAACCGTCAAACCGGTAGCTCCGTCAAAAAATAATGTTCCGATAATGGCAAAACGTAGATAACTCCATTTATTTGCCTTTTGTTTTTTAAAATAACTCGTAGCCCACAACCCGATTACCCCATACACCCCGGCAGTAAAAATTGTCTGTACTCCGATGGTCCCAGTAATGGCGTCATAGATTAAAATAGAGAAAACAGCGAAAGAAAAACCAGCGAACGCTCCATAGGCACGACTCACGGGCATCACGCTAGCGAAAATCGGCTCCACATTAGGAGCGCGAAAAGGAATCAAACGAGCAAAAAGACATAAAAGAAAAACTAGGGCAAGTTTCAGATAATTTTTTTTGTTCGTTCTCATGGGGCTTTATTATACACGAAATTATTTTTTTGAGTAAAGTGTTTTTTTGTTAATTTCGTGACAAAAAACGTTAAGCAACAGAAAAAAAATAAAACAAGACGGAAAGGAAAAATCTCAAGACAGGCAACAAGAATTTTCACAAAAAATTTTCTTTTTTTTGTAAAATTATCTCTTGACGAAGCAGATAGAATGATTTTTAATGTCCGTCCTCTTGGATTCGAACCAAGGACCCCAGAGGTATAAGCTCTGTGCTCTAACCAACTGAGCTAAGGACGGTTACGGTTGGCTAATACCGAAAGATTATCTTATTTTTATAAAAAAAACAATAAAAAAATTATCTTATGCTTCAACTGGAGCAGTAATTTCTTTCTTCTTTAGAAGAATACCGTGGGCAGTAAGTATTTTCTCGTATTCTTCTTGTTCTAGGGTCTCTACTTCAATCAATTTTAAAGCAATAGCAATAAAGGCTTTTTTGTTCTCAGCCAAAACTTTTTCCGCTGATTTTAAGCCATCGTTGATAATTCTCGAAACTTCCGCATCTACTTTAGTAGAAACGGTTTCTGAAAATTCTCTTTCCGAGATTTCTCCGAATTGAGGTCTACCACCGGAGTCCACAAGAGCAATCGGACCTATAACATCCGACATCCCCCATCTTGTGACCATCGCTTTCGCCAAGTTGGTAGCCATTTGTAAATCACTGGATGGTCCGGTCGTGATGTCACCAAAAATAACTTTCTCCGCAACGTATCCGCCGAGCGACATCGCAATGTCGTCGATGAATTCTTTTTTCGATTGCAAACGTCTTTCTTCGAGAGGCAACTTCAAAGTATATCCACCCGCATTGCCACGCGCGATAATAGAAACTTTGTGCACCGGATCAGCGTGTGGAAGTACTGATGCGACTATCGCGTGTCCGGCTTCGTGGTAAGCAGTGATTTCTTTTTCTTTTTTGGAGAGCAAATGACTTTTCCTTTCGGGGCCCAACATCACTTTTTCAATCGCGCGAATCAAATCAAATTGAAAAACTTTTTTACGATTCTCTCGCGCCGCCAAAATTGCACCTTCGTTCATGAGCGAGTACAAATCAGCTCCAGAAAAACCTGGTGTGCGTTCTGCCACTAATTTTAAATTAATATCTTCAGCTAGAGGTTTGCGTACCGCATGAATTTTTAAAATTTCTTCGCGGTCTGTTCTATCAGGAAGATCGAGCATTACTTTTCGATCGAAGCGCCCTGGGCGAATAAGCGCCGGGTCTAATACGTCCGGCCTGTTTGTCGCTGCCATTACTATCACCTTGTCGTTTGGTTCGAAGCCATCCATTTCCACCAATATTTGGTTTAAGGTTTGTTCCCGTTCATCGTTGCCACCACCGAATCCTCCTCCACGGGTGCGCCCAATGGCGTCTATTTCGTCCACAAATATAATGGCCGGAGCGGCTCTTTTGGCCATTTTGAACAAATCCCTTACGCGAGAAGCTCCCACCCCCACGAACATTTCTACGAATTCAGAACCGGAAAGATGAAAAAATGGCACAGATGCTTCTCCTGCAACAGCCCTGGCAAGCAAGGTCTTCCCCGTACCCGGGGCGCCCGTCAGCATTACTCCTTTCGGAATTCTCGCACCAATATCCAAAAACTTCTTTGGGCTTTTCAAAAAGTCTACGATCTCTTTCAATTCTTCTTTTGCTTCTTTACAACCGGCAACATCCTTGAAGGTTACGCGATTGTTTTTGTCATTCGGGTCGGTGATACGCGCCTTAGATTGTCCGAAGGTAAATGCTTGCATGCCGGCACCCTTCACTTGCCGCGACAGATACCAGAAGAAAACTAAAATGAAAACTATCGGCAAAAGAAACGGCAAAATATTTACGAGCCAAAACATGAAGCCCGTGTCTTCCTTTATTTGAATTTCTGTTTTCGCCAACTCAGCGCCCGTCACTCCGTAATTAAAAAGTGTTTGCGAAAGCGCCGCACCGACTTCTTTCTTCGATGTTTTCACATCGTTATTTTGATAAGTGATGGTGAGTTTGTCGCCTTCTACTAAAATATTTTTTACATCTCCGGCAATAACGCTCTTCGCCAAATCGGAAACCGGAATTTCAGGAATTACTTTTCCATCACCGGACACAACTAAATAGAGTGCTGTAATTAGCATGAAGAAAAATATTGTAGCTGCAATGTTCACCCCGAACCTTGATTTCTTCGGCGCCTTTTTACCCTTCCCTTGCGGGTCTTTTTGATTAAGAAAATTAAAATCCATCCCGTGATAATAGCACAAAAAAGATTAAATGTTAATGAGAAAACTTTATCGGAAAATAAAACTTTTTGCGAATCGAGTGGAGATGGGGGAAATCGAATCCCCGTGCAGAAGGTTATTGTAAAGAAGTCTACATACATAGCACGCTTTTTTTGTTTAGATTAAAAAATTCTTAAGCGAGCGAAATATTTTTTAATCGAGTCCCTTTGTTTCGGATATTGTCAGGACATTCAATAATCCTATCCCGATAATATTATGCCTTAATCCATATATCGGAAGTCTATGGACAAGACACCAACCTCAGGCTTACGCGAGGGCTGGAGCGAATGCGAACACATTACCGAAGTAAGGTGAGCGGATTGCTGAAGTTAATTTTGCAATTAACAATTGAACGAAGTTTAACGAGATTACGTTCATACTCGGCATGCATCAATAACAATAGGCCAACTGTCTATGCCTTGCATCCCCAAATTTGTTTAAGCGAAGTTTCCTAAAAATTTTTTAGTCCGAGGGTCCCGCTCCAAAGGAGAAGGGCGCAGGACAAAAAATTATTAGAAAACTTCGCTTCTTGTCAACGTGCCTTGTATTCTCTGCGGATCTCGCGATCCGTTTCGCGCTTTTTAATAGTTTCACGTTTATCAATTTTTTTCTTTCCTTTCACCAAAGCGACTTCTACTTTTATTTTTCTTCCTTTATTATACACTGAAATCGGGGCAATTGTCAAACTCTTGTTTTTCTCGCTATCGGCGAGCTCTGCAATTTCTTTTTTCGTAAGCAAAAGTTTTCTATTCCTGAGTGGATCATAGTCTTTCGGCGCGTTTAACGGTTGATATGGCGGGATATTGGCGTTAATCAGAAAAGCTTCTCCCCCACGAATGATGATAAAGGCGCCGTCTAAGGACATTCGCCCTCCCCTTACCGCTTTCACCTCTGTACCCAAAAGCTCAATACCTGTTTCGTATTTTTGGAGTATTTCGTAGTTAAACCGAGCTTTTCTGTTTTCCGCATAATTTGCCATTTATACATATTATCATAGTTTCTTCGGTATTTGACTTTAACCCATAATTACGCTATTATCTACGGTAGTTAAGCCCTTTTCGGGGCTTTCTATATATACATTGCGTGAAAGAATAAACAACCAAATACGAGCCAAAGAAGTTCGGGTTTTAGATAGTGAAAACAAAAATCTTGGAGTTTTAAGTATAAAAGATGCTCTAGAATTAGCACAGAGCAAAAACTTGGACTTAATAGAGATCTCCCCGAATGGCAATCCACCGATTGCCAAGTTGATGGATTACGGTAAATACCAATACGAAGCCGCCAAAAAAATGAAAAAAGCTAAGGCCGGCGCAAATAAAACCGAAACCAAATCCATTCAAATCAAAATAGGCACCGGAGACCATGACTTGGAGCTGAAAGCGAAAACCGCTTCGAAATGGATAAAGGAAGGACACCGTATCAAAGTTGAACTTTTCCTTTCCGGTCGCGCGAAGTATATGGATGAGAAATTTTTGCGAGAACGTTTAGACAGAGTGTTACATTTGATTTCGGAAGATTATAAAATATCAGATCCGTACAAAAAAGGTCCAAAAGGTTTAACAACAACAATAGAGAAAAAATAATATGTCCAAGGGAATGAAAACAAACAAATCATATAGTAAAAGATTGAAAATGACCAAAAGCGGAAAGCTTCTTTCTCGCAAACCTGGCTTCAATCATTTCAATGCAAAACAATCACGCGGAACCCAGCTCGCTAGTCGTAAACGCGCAAGTTTCGTTGTTAAAAATAAGCCGAAAAGTCATTTGTTGCCTTTTAGTTAATTTAGAAGTTTAATCAACCAATATGACCAGAGTAAAAAAGGGAGTACATGCATTAAAAAGAAGAAGAAGTGTTTTGAAACAAACTAAGGGTTTCCGCCATGGCCGAAGCACCAAGGAACGTCTAGCTAAGGACGCGCTCCTTCATGCTGGAAGCTATTCTTTCGCCCACCGCAAAGATAAAAAGTCACACAATCGAAAGCTTTGGAATATCAAAATCAATGCTGGATCTCGCGAGCTCGGCATGTCTTATTCCAAACTTATCGGCACGCTAAAAAAGAATAAAATTGATTTAGACAGAAAAATTCTTGCCGACCTAGCCGAACACAATCCAAAAACCTTCGCTAAGGTCCTGGAAGCTTTAAAACAAAAACCCACCACAACAAAAACCACCTCCTAGAGGTGGTTTTTTAATTTGTATCAGAGGTTGAGTCTTTGGAAACCTTATACTCCAGTTTGTCTTTTTCTACCAGGGCAACAATTCCTTCTAGGAGTTTCTTTGGATCAGAGCCGGTAACAATTTTAGGGTTGAATCTATGCGCATTATTTATTATTTGCTCAAGCTCTTCGTGCATCTTCCATGGTCCTTCAAACACTCCTATCGGCTTCTTGTCTTCAAAGGCAACAGTGAATTCATGAATCGTGCCAATGCGTCCGCAACCACAGATAATGGCATCTGCTGCACGAGTCATAAGCAAATCACGGCCAGGATAACCAAAACCGGTATAAATAATCAAATCCATATAATCAAGCGGGAGTTTGTAAACTTCCACGTGCTCTTGTTCCGAGGCTGCTGGAGAAATACCAATACAAATACCTCCTTCTTCTTTTGCTCCCATCGCTGCCCAAAAAGGAAAACCGGTCGTTGCTCCGTTAACCAATACAGCTCCCTGACGAGCAATTTCTCTTCCAAGTTCTTTCGCTAAATCGAGTGCGCCCAAACCACAGTGCCCTGTCTCGGCTGCGCCAGAAACACAAATTTTTATTTTGTTGTGAGCATGTTTTTCGGAAAGATTTAATTGCGAATTCATAGTTTTAATTGTAGCAAAAAATAAGGAGCACAAGCAAATTTATTTGCTTGATGTCCGAGTGCTTTTGCTATATGGTACTCCATCTATATTACAATCCAAGATTACACTATCCCCCGCGCTTGGTGTAAAAGCTTCCAGTCCTAAATTATCTCTTAATTTTTGAACTAGAAACATTGAAGACTTCGGTTCGCCCATTACCACAAAGATTTTTCTAACCGAATCTTGCATATCTTCCACGAAACCGAGCAGACCGTCAGAGTCCTTGTGCCCAGAGTAGCCGGAGATGGTCACCACATGCGCCCGGACCGGTACATCCTCACCGGAAATATGGACAGTTTTTAATCCTTCTCGGATAAAACGCCCTGGGGTGTTCAAAGACTGATACCCGGTCAAAAGAATGGTGTTGTTCGGATCCGGCAAATAGTGCTTTTCGTGGTGCACGATGCGTCCCCCGGTAGACATTCCGCTTCCTGCAATAACGATTTTAGGGTTAGCTACCTGTCCTATCATTTTTGACTCTTTTGACTCCAGAGTATTGTGTAATCCTGGGAAATCAAACAAATACTTGTCGTGGGACATTGCTTTTTGCGCTGCCTCATTGAAATAGTTCTTAAATTGTCTAAATACGTCAGTCAATCTAATGGCGAGGGGTGAATCTAGGAAAATCGGCATGACTGGAATCCTGCTATTTTCCACCAAATCGTTAAGTTCGAAAAGTAATTCCTGAGAACGCTCCAAGGAAAAAGTCGGGATGATAAGAGTCCCTTTTCTTTTGTAATTATCTTCTATCGCCTCTTCCAAAAACCTTCTGCGGTCTTCTCTCGACTCGTGATTTCTATCACCATAAACAGATTCCATGACTAAATAATCCGCATCCGTAATTTTCTCGGTATCCGGCAAAAGCATCGAGGGGCTATTTCCTAGGTCTCCGGTAAAAAGAATTTTTTTGCCGTTATAAACAAATTCAACCATCGCGGAACCTAAGATGTGTCCAGCATTCAAAAGAGTGACCTCTACGTTATCAGAAATTTTTATTTTTTCTTTGTAAGTAAATCCGTGCCAAAGAGACAATGCAAGTTTTATACTTTCCTCGGTATAAATTCCGCTCAAGTCGAATTCCTTGTTTTTACTCAAGATGCCGAATGTGTCCTCAAGCATCGGGCCAGCAAGCGCTTTGGTCGGTTCGGTAGAATAAATTTTTCCACGAAAACCGTCATAAAGTAATTTCGGAATACGCCCCAAGTGATCCACGTGCGCATGAGTAACAAAAAGAATTTCTATGTCTTTTGGATCATATATAAAAGGTTCCCAGTTTACTTCATCCGTCATTTTATCCCCCTGGGTTAGACCGCAATCAACTAGAATTTTTTTGCCGTCAATTTCCAAAAGAAAATTTGCGCCCGTTACCGATCCGGCGCCTCCACAAAATGTTATTTTTGCATTTTTTTCCATTACATTTATTCTACTTCATTTCCACGAGAAAACATAATCCTTTTAAAGAAAAATATAATAGCAAAAAGTCCTCCACTTAAATCAAAAAAAATATCGTGGATGGTGTCGAGAGCATTAAATGGACTATCTGCAATTATTTGATAAAAAACTATTTCAAAAAGTTCCCACAGAACTCCAATCAACAAAACACCCAAAAATATTTTTAATATTAAATCCCAAGACAAACGAAGAGAAGTCTCCTCGGAAGTTAAAAACCAAATACATACAAGCCCGATGAATAATCCACCCAAAAAGTGCATCGGCATATCGAACCACCAGATAGAGTAGTACCAATAAAGCTTAGTAGCAATAAAATTAATTAAAAAAATAAAGATTACGAGATAGGCGGAGGTTTTAAAAAGCTTTTTTCTGTCCATCGGTATATTCTACCCGTTAAAAAAGGAGTTGTCCAAGAAAAAATCCGCCTTCGCGGAGTTCTTCTTAGGACTATCTCTGATGTATTACCATAGCTTTTTACGCTTAGGTGGGTGTTAGACGTGTGCGACCAAGGCCGCATCCGATCGAAACTCCCATAAATTAGTGTTCTAGGTAATAATCGGAAATAACCCTACTGTAAGTATATTCGTTCAAAGAAATTTTGCAAGAGCTTTGCTAAAAAAACACGAATTTAAAATAAAAACAAGCTTAATTATTTTTTTTCAAGTGGGCTCTGGTTGTTTGCGTGAACTTTTCGTGCGCTGTTTCATATTCAAAAAGTTCATTTTCGGAAAACCAATGAGCAACTTCGGCTTTTGCTTCTTCCGGATCGCCCGAAGCGTGAATCAAATTAGGAATACCGATTTCGTTCATGTCCCCGTGAGCATAACTCATGTGCGCGTAGTCTCCTCTTATCGTCCCGGGTAGAGCGGACTTCGGTTCGGTCCCCCCCACCATTTTACGCACGAGAGAAACAGCTTCAATCCCCTCCAAAACGAAAGCGATCACTGGGCCCCCACTCATCATCTCTAGAGTTACATCAAAAGTTTTCTTTCCGCGGCGAGAAATCATCTTTCCAATGTTTTCGTAGTGATAAAAAAAATGATCGTAGTCGGGTTTCAACATTTTTGCTCCGATGATTTTGAGCCCAACTTTCTCAAATCGCGTTAAAATTTCTCCCGCCAGGCCCCGCTGTACTGCATCCGGTTTTAAAATTATAAGTGTTTTTTCTTTTGTGTTTGTCATATAAAAATATCCTAACAAAAATTAGAGCCTTTGTAAAATCTATTCTACTCCATCGTTTTATATCGATTTATTATCTCAGTTTCCACTTCTTCCCTATCGCGACCGTATTTTATGTAGGAAAGTTCCTTCAAATTTTCCACAATGCTTGGATTGCCGATCTCTGGCGCCAAGGTGCGCAGATTAAATGGTTTTGTTGGTTGCCCTTTAACCAACATACTCATATAAGCGTTGTAATTGTCGAGTTTGGTAATATCCGCTGCGGTGAATTGTGGTTTGAATTTTGGTTCCAAAAATACCGCGTCTTCGGTACCTACTCGGAAAACCGCCATCGAACCGACATTGCCAAAGACGGCGTTCTTGATACCCTCTTCAAGCTGGCTGATGTATTGATGCGCAATGTTGAGAGACAATCGATATTTTCTCGCCTCCGAAAGAATTGAAGCGATCGAATCGGTGGTGACATTCTGAAACTCATCAATATAAAGATAAAAATCATTCATCGGTTTGCCGAACATGTCGACACGCGACAGGGCCGCCATTTGTATTTTCCCCACGAGCACAAGACCGATCAAATTTGCGTTAATGTCTCCTAGCCTCCCCTTGGACAGATTTACCAAAAGAATTTTCTTCTCGTCCATAATCTTACGGAAATTAAAAACAGAATTTTGCTGAAGCACTACCGGGCGCATGATGTCGTTCGAGATAAAATTATCGAATTTGGATGAGATATATGGAACAAAGTTCGCAAGCGATTGATCTCCGGAAGTTTGTTCGGCCGCAACCCAGAATTGCTTAATAATCGGATTTTTACATTTGGAAAGTTTGTAATCACGGAACTTTTTGTCTGCCAATACTCGAGTAATCTCGAGCAGAGTGGAGCCGGACTCCGGGTCCTCCATTACCAAGAAGGCGCTATTCCTAAAGTACTGTTCGAACATAGCTCCGCCACCGATTTTCATATCAAAAAGCTTATTAAAAATACCCATCATTTCATTTACCACGAAGGTTTTTTGCTCCGGATATTTCGGATCATATTCAAGCATATTAAGACCCATTGGGCGCGCAATATATGCAGGGTCAAAGTAAATAACATCATCTATACGTTCCTTTGGAATACGAGATAAAATGGTCTGGATATCCGTGCCGTGCGGATCAATATAACAACAGCCGTCCCCGTTTTTGATGTCCTGGGTAATCATGTTGAGCATAATGTTTGTCTTCCCTGTCCCTGTCTGGCCGATAACATAAAAATGTCTCATGCGGTCTTCGCGAGCAAGGTGAATTTCTGTATCTTTACCCCGATAATTGTTTACTCCTAAAATTATTCCCTCATTCCCCATTTCAATCGGAGCAGGACCAATGCCGGCTCGTGCTTCTTTGAGCTGCGGCTGACTGCCAATGCCAACCGGAAAATGAAACACCGAAGAAAGTTCTTTCAAATTCATCGGCAACACCTTGTCGCCCAAAAAGGTGCGGTAGGAAAAATCATGAAATAGTTTTTTCAAATCCCCTCCGGAAACTCGTTCGAAAACAAATGAATTGCTGGCTGCTTCGGAAAACTGGTTGAAGGATGATTCTATCTCGCGCAAAATCGCCTCCGCACGTTCTTTGCTTTCTCCGGAGGCTATCACCCGAATATTCGCTTTCATGATGGTACTTTTTATTTTATTGCCGATTTTTTCTGCCGCTCCTTCGTCTACCGCTCGCCTGCCTTTCATATATTTCTCTTTTACTTCGCTGTCTTCTTTTTCCTTCTTGCCGAAAAGCAGCTCTTTACCAACGCTAATGAAGGCTCTGTTAAATTTATAATAATTATCCGCCGCGTTTTTAACAGACATGCCGTCTTTTACGTCGTCTAGAATTTTATGAAATTCATTAATAAATTTGTCGCCGGACGGGACGATAACAAGTTGAATCGCTGCCCCCTCCCCTGAAGTTTTTAATTTTGAAAACACATTCAGAATCGGGTTCATCGGATCATGATCAATATTGTCATACGTTTTTATCGGCATGACTGCTCGCTCGGAAAAACTGGCGTACGCGCCGACCGAGCCGCCTTTTTCATTGAAGATATTGTAATCATCGGAGACTTCTTTAATTTTCGCATCGTGGTAAAAAGCTAAAACCTGTTTTTCAAAAAGAGAAAGATATTTGTTGGGAACTGCTGCGTACACCACCACTTCGTCACTTTGATTTCCTAGCGCTACTTCTAGAGTAAAATAATTTTCTTTTTCATTATATTTTCCTTCTCCGATAGATTGCATGCCTGCATAAAATTGTTCCATTGCCCCGATGAATTCTTTGAAATTCTTTGATTCATCCGCTTCATCTTGAGGTGGCGGTAAGGTAATTTCAAAAAGCGTCATGTTTAGAGATTTGTAAAAAGGAGTACCTTCCTTTAAATCAAAAATAACTTGCCCAGTTTTAATATATTGAATAAGAATGCGGTGAAAATCATCGTCTACATGTGGGTTGTTCATCGCCCCCACCACAGAAAGTGCATTTCGAATTCCTTTAGTGACAACAATTCCCAAAAGCTCTTCCATAACGACATCGTGCGTCTCTGGTTTAAGCGCAAGCACAATCCCCTCTGTCTCTTTTTTGCTGATTAGACTGTCTTCATGAACCAGTTTTTCGGCTGGAATATTTTTGTATCCGACAATAACGTCCTTCGCGGCATTTTCCTTTGTGTGTTCAATGTGTCCGGCCTTGATAAGTTCTTCTTCTCTGGCTTTAACGTGTGCACGCAAATAGTCTAGCTCCTCTTCTGGGCTTTTGAACTTCGGCATCTCTTTAAAGAATGACGGTTCCATTTACTGTATTATAACACAAATATCTCGGAAGGAATTTTAAACGTCGTGGGTCCCCTGCCCTTTTGTCTCCGAGGGCGAAGACGCAAAAAATTCTTTCCGAGATATTATTATATTTTAGTTAATACTTCTGGCTCGCCCCCAGTAATCAAGAGAGTGTGTTCAAAATGAGCGCTTTGCTTACCGTCTGCAGTGCGAAAAGTCCACCCGTCTTTATCCAAAACCACATTTTTTGTTCCGTTGTTCACCATCGGCTCTATCGCGATAACCATTCCTGGAACCAATTTTGCTCCAACGTGTGCTTTTCCAAAATTCGGAATATATGGATCTTCGTGTATTGCCCTGCCGACTCCATGACCTGCTAAAATTTCTACTATTCCATATTTGTGTGGACGAACGAAACTCTCCACCGCATGGCTGATATCCCCTATTCTGTTGCCTCCTTGTGCTGCTTCTATGCCAATCTTCAAAGACTTCTCAGTGATTTCCAAAAGTTTTTTGGAAGCAGGACTGATTTCTCCGACCCCCACTGTAATAGCCATGTCGGTAAAAAGATTTTTGTGTTTAAGCCCTAGGTCTAAAGAAATAATATCTCCCTCCTTTAGAATTTTTTCTTTTTTGGGTATCCCGTGAACCACTTCATTATTTACCGAAATACAGATTGATGCCGGATATGGAGAATCTGCGCCTTCAGGTTTGTAATTTAAAAATGCCGGAGTGTCACCCATTTCTTTTATTAGCTTAAAAGTATAATCATCCAGATCTTTAGTGGAAATCCCTGGCTTAACCATATCTTTAACTTTATAAAGAATGGCGGCCAATCTCTTGCCTCCCTCTCTTAATATTTCTATTTCTTCCGGTGTTTTTATTATTATCATAATCCATTAATCATGTTTTAATTGATAACCGTTCCTAAAAATTTTTTTCCATTTAAATAATTCGCCAGATTATCTATCGGTTTACCATTCATGATAACCACCTCAAGACCATCTTGTTCTGCTATTTTCGAAGCGACTGGATCAAACGGAGAATTGAGCCCTGGGTCCCACTCTTTCGGAATTAGTTTGCGATATTCTACCCAAGATATTTTTTCAATTTTCTTAGCATTAGAATTAATTTTAGGATCAGAGTCATAAACATAATCGGTATTGGATAAATTAATTATTTTTTTAGTACCCAATTTCTTTGCGCCTTCTACCGCATCCCAGTCAGTACTACGCCCCGGCCCGAAAGCAGAACCAACAACTATCGGTTTATCAAAAGAAAAATTGGAAGACGGGTCAGCAACGACTCTATCATGCGCATATTTACCAAAAATCACTCGCAGAAGCTCGGCGTTCAGTTTTAAAGAAGCTATCCCTATCCAATCCAGATCTTCTGCGCTGGGATCGGAAAGTAGCTTGGCCACACCCTGATACTTTCTACAAATTTTTCCTCCGCCAGTAATAATCATGAACCTCTTTCCTTTTTCAACCTGCGAGACAATCAATTCTTTGAAATCTTTCAAAAACTGCGCGTCTATTTCTTCCGGAATAATGAGTGATCCTCCTAATGAAATTATGATTGTCTCTTCCATTTTAAAATCCTAGGGCTTTAATGATATCTTTGTGCACGTTTTCTATAGTCTGTTCTCCATTAATTTCAATAAAATTATACCCGGGTGTTTCTCGAAAGTAATTGATAGACGGAACAACATCTTTTTCGTACCAATCTAATCTATTTTGAATTTTTTCTGGCGTATCATCGGATCTTTTTCTGCCCATCATTCTATCGTAAGACCAATCTTTTGAAACATTCATCAAAATAACATTCGGTTTATTTATTTTGTAAAAATCAAAAGCAGAGCCAAGAGCAACTGCTTCTTCTTTTCTTCGGCAAACTCCATCTAAGATGATATCTTCTGTGCCGGTGAATTTTTTTATCATTAAATCTGTCCACGTCCAGATAGGCAAAAAAACCGGTATCAGATATCCATTTTTTAATATATCTTGAACATTTATGCCGGTTAAATTTTTTTCTTCTGACAATTTTCTGAAGGTAGAACCAGTTTCCATATACAAAACGTCCCTACCTTTTTCCTTTAAATAGTCTGAAAGAAGTTTAGCCTGAGTACCCTTCCCGCAACCAGATCGTCCAAAAAAAACAAAAGCTTGTGAATTCATATCACAAGCTTACCTGTTTTTTCATCAAAAATCAATTAATATTCTCTCATTGACACCTGCGCATCTACTTTCTTAATCAGGTCAAGAACGACGGAAACAACGATGAGAATAGAAGTACCTCCAATAGCAAAAGATTTGTTCCCGGTAATGAATTGCATTATAAGCGGCAAAACAGCCACAAAACCCAAGAAAACTGCTCCCAAAAGGGTGATACGGCTTAATACTTTGGAAATATATTCCGAAGTAGATAATCCTGGACGAATGCCGGGAATAAATGCTCCGTTTTTTTGCAGATTTGTAGAAAGCGCTTCTGGATCAAAAGTAACTGCGGTATAAAAGTACGTAAACATAAAGACAAAAGCAAAATAAAACACCGCATAATAAACCGAGGTTTGATTGAAAGCGACCAGGATACTGGAAATTTTTGCAAGAATTACATTGCTGAATCTAGACAAGAAAGTACCTATCATCTGGGGGAAAAGCAAAATAGAAAGGGCAAAGATTATCGGAATAACTCCTGCTTGGTTAACTCGAAGTGGTAAATAAGTAGAACCTCCTCCATACATTTTGGTTCCGCGAACTTGTTTTGCATACGTCACCGGGATAGGTCGTTCTGCTTCAGTGACAAGAACGATACCCGCCAAAATAAGAATACCCACAACTGCGAAAACTAAGTATAAAGGAATTTGAGAAACGTCAAAAGTAAAGACACTCTGACTAACCCAGGAAGGGAGTCTAGATACAATACCAGCGAAGATGAGCAGGGAAACCCCATTGCCAATACCAAACTCCGAAATCAATTCACCTATCCACATTATAAGGATAGAGCCAGCAACAACAATAAACAAATTTGAAATACGATCAAAGACAGTCAGAGTACCAAGAATGTTTTGCTGTTCAAGAATATACATAAGACTGTAACCCTGGATAGCAGCGAGTGGAACAGTAAGAAGTCTTCCGTATTGGGCAAATTTTTTTCTGCCGGCCTCTCCTTCCTCATGATAAATCCTCTTTAGGGAAGGAACCATGATAGTCAAAAGCTGCATGATGATAGAGCCTGTGATGTATGGACCAACTCCGAGCATAATGATAGAAAGATTTGAAAGTCCGCCACCAGAAAAGATGTTCAAAATTCCAAAAAACTGGTTATTGGAAAGAAATCGTTCTAGCTGAACAGTATCAATACCGGGAATAGGGATCGCGGCAAGTAATCTGAAAACAACTAACGCAAAAAAAACAAATAAAACCTTTTTTCGCAAAATCTTATCTGTCCAAATTAATTTTATTTTATTCCAAAAATTATCCATGATACTGTGTGGCGTTAAGCTTGTAGTTACTTAATCCTTATTTTCTTTCCTTTTATCCCCAAGCGCTTTCTTATCTCTGAAAATTTTTCTCCCTTTGTGGCAAGTTTATCTTTTTCTAGAGTATAAACTTTTTGAATAGATTTGAACTGATATCCACGATTCTTCGGCAACTTCTTAATAATATCACGAAGTTCTGGGCGACGTTTGTTGCCTGCTCGAGCGGTCTGCCCCTTTCCCCCACGACCGGAAGTCTTGGCGTGCTTACCGCCACGTCCTACGATTCTATCTTTTTTATTCTTATGTACTCTTTTCAAATTGTGTATTTGCATAAAATTATTCTTCTTTTTCAACTTCCGGGATAATCACTTCTTTATTCGCAACTACCACGCTCTCTGGAACTATCTTCTCGTACTTTGAAGAGATGGTGGAAAGAGCGGACATAACTGCCTTGGCATTGTTTAATTTGTTTTTACTATTAGACAAAATTTTCCCGGTAATATCTTTGATCCCTGATAGCTTAATGATATCGCGCAAAACAGATCCTGCGACAAGTCCACGTCCTTTGTTTGGTCTTAACATCACAGAAGAGCTGGAATATTTAGCGGAAAGTTCATGAGGAATCGACATTGTTTTCGTAAGATTCAGCCTAACCATGTTCTTCTTTGCGTTTCGAAGAGCTTTGTTTATCGCAAGTGCAGTATCTCCGGCCTTTCCTAGACCAAGACCAACAGCTCCCTTTCTGTCTCCTGCTACTAGCGCAACGGAAAAAGAAAATCTTCGCCCACCGGCAACCACACGAGTGACTCGACGGATATTCAAAATTTTCTGATCGAATTCAGGTTTTACTCTATTGAAAGATGGTCCTCTGCGGCCACTGTTTCTCTTTTCTCTTGTACCTGTATTTTCTTTTGCTTTTGTGTTTTCCATAAAATTAAAATTCTAATCCGGAAGCTCTGGCTTCGTCAGCTACTAATTTTATTCGTCCGGTATATTTAAATCCGTTGCGATCAAAAACCACTTTTTTGATTTTTGCTTTTGCGCAAGCTGCACCTATCGCTTTCCCGACTTCTTTGGCTCTTTCTGTTTTAGTGCCCTTAGTTGTTTTTACGTCGCTGGCTTGCGCTAGGGTTTTGCCCGTTGCGTCATTGATGATTTGCGCATAAATAAATTTGTTGGAACGAAAAACCGTCAAACGAGGGCGTGCGTCTGTGCCTTTGATTTTCACTCTGATTTTCTTCTTCAGCCTTATTCTTTTGTCGTTTTTGTTAATCATATTATTTATACGGTTTTCTTACCTTGTTTGCGTCTGATAACCTCATCTTCATAACGCATTCCTTTCCCCTTATAAGGTTCTGGTTTTTTGAGTGCTCGAACCGCAGCGGTGAAACTACCAACCAATTCTTTATCAATACCGGTAATCGTAATAACGTTTTTCTCTGCAGTAGCAGTAATTCCTTCTGGAATCTTGACAATCACTGGATGAGAGAAACCGAGAGCAAAATGAAATTCCTTGCCCTTCACTTCTGACTTGAATCCAACTCCTTCTAAAATTAATTTTTTTTGGTATGGGGTTTCTACTCCCTTAATCATATTTTTTATGTGTGAAGCATAAGTGCCCCAGAGAGATTTGGAGAATTTATCATTTCTTTTTATGTTTAAGGTTATCAACTTATCAGTAATGGTAATAGCGATATCATCTCTGAAATTTTTTGTGAGTGTCCCTTTTGGACCGGCAACGGTAAGAGTGTCGCCACTTTGAGTGACTTTTATTCCGGCTGGTATTAATATTCCTTGTTTACCGATTCTACTCATATAATTATTACCAAATTCTAAATAATGCTTCGCCTCCGACTTGTTCCTTCCTGGCTTCTTTGCCGGACAAGATACCTTTTGGAGTTGAAAGGACCAGCAAACCTGAACCGTTACGAACAGAATGGATGTCTTTCATCCCGAAATATACTCGCTTGGATTGTTTAGAAATTCTTTCTACCTCGGTAATTTTTGGCTTCTTATCGACATAGATAAGACCGACTTCAAGCATGGGCTGACCTTTTTTTACTTTCTTGGAAATCTCGGAAATGTATCCGGCCTTCTTCAAACACTCCGCAATGGCGTTTTTCATTTTTGAATAAGGAAATGAAACAGACTCTTTGCCTGCTAGGCTTCCATTCTTCATTATGATGATCATGTTTGAAATTGAATCCATGTAATTTACCAGCTTGATTTACGAACGCCTGGAAGCATTCCTTCGTTTGCTAATTCTCTGAAACAAATACGACAAATACCGAAATCTCTCATGAAAGCGTTACCACGACCGCAGCGAAAACATCGGTTCTTCTGCCTGGTAGAAAACTTTGGTTTTTTCGCCGCTCGGGCTTTGACTGATGTTTTTGCCATAAAAATAATGTCGGGAGAGTTTTACAATATCTCGTTTTTTTTCTTTTAGGGCTTATCCCAAAAGGAGAAAAACGGATTGATTAAAACGATATTCCCTTGCGTTTCATACTAGCAAATAATTACAAAAGAGTCAAACATTGCTTATAATGTTGACAAAATCTATTTTTTCTGTTAATTTATAAGCGAAAGGAGGTTCCCCATGAAAAGATACATCGCATTTGTGTTCACCTATCGCTTCGACGTGGAACACGGATGGAACAACGTACTTCGCAACAAAAGAACGGAAGAGGTCGCATCGTGGGACGTGAGATGGCGCGCCAACGCTGCGGCCAAGAAAGAACTGCGGGAGCGGCAAAAACGAGGAGAAGGACGGCAAGAATCCCAGGTGGTAGACCTTCACACAGGAGAAATGCATCAAGTCGGCTAGTATCCACCATACAATCTTGGGCCCCCGCCGGCAAAAGCCGGCGGGGGCCCAAAAACAAAACACCCTTACGGGTGTTTCTTTGTTTCATTTTTATTATTTTATTCCTTTTTAAATGGAACGCCGAGAATCTCAAAGAAGGCGGTGCCTTCTTTTTTATTTTTTGCTGTTGAAACTAAAGTAATGGACAAACCGAAAACATCGCGGATATCTTCGTCAGCTGTCTCTGGGAAAATGGTGTGCTCTTTAATGCCGACAGTTAAGTTTCCAATGTCATCCACTGCTTTTCTATTAATACCGCGGAAGTCTTTTGTACGAGGAAGCGCAACGTTGATTAATTTTTCCAAAAAAGCATACATTCTTTTTCCGCGAAGAGTAACCACTACCCCGACAGGATCTCCTTGGCGAATTTTGAAAGAAGAGATGGATTGCTTGGCGCCTCTTAGAGCCGCCTTCTGGCCAGAAATTTTAGCAATACGATCAGCGATGGCATCATTCTTGTTCTTGTCTTTCTTCATCGCTGTTCCAGTACCAACGTTGATTACGACTTTTTTTAGTTTTGGGGTAGCCATAACATTTTTAAAATGAAAGGCGTCTTTCATTTTTGAAAATGCTTCTACTTCTTTTTCTTTTACGGTTAGGTGTTTCATAAAAATATCTTAATTAATCAGCTTTTTTAACATTGGAAATGTGAATAGGCATAGCCATATTTACCATTGAACCTTTTTCGCCAGACTTTCGTGGGCGTTGATGTTTTTTCATTATGTTCAAGCCCTCAACAATCACCTTGTTTTCTTTCGGTAAAGCGCGCACGATTTTGCCGGACTTTCCCTTGTCTTTCCCGGTGATTATTTTTACATTGTCTCCTTTTTTTAATTTCATATGTTTGTTCAAAAATATTAAATCACTTCTTGCGCCAAAGAAATTATTTTCTGGAATCCTTTTTCCGCCAATTCTCTTGGAATCGGTCCAAAGATACGGCCGGCTTTTGGATCTTTCTTTCCTTTTTCCAAAATAACCACGGCGTTATCATCAAAACGGATGTATGATCCATCTTTTCTTCTGTAGGCTCCACGAGTTCGCACTACGACCGCCTGGTGCACATCTTTCTTCTTTACCGCTTTTCTGGGAGAAGCGACCTTCACAGAAATAATTACAATTTCACCTAAGGTGGCATATCTCTTTTTTGAAGAGCCTAAAATCTTGAACACCTTTCCTACGGTGCCTCCGGCGTTGTCTGTTATTTTTACTAATGTTTCGTTTTGAATCATAAAATTGAATTAATATTACTGAACTACTTTGAACTTTTTATCTTTAGAAATAGGCCTGGTTTCAATTATCTCTACTTTGTCCCCCACCTTGCAAGCGTTGTTTTCGTCGTGAGCCTTGTATTTCTTGCTAATCTTATAAAACTTTCCGTATAAAGGATGCTTCACGAACCGAGAAACAGATACGACAACAGTTTTGTCCATTTTGTCGGAAACAACTACTCCTTTCAAGAGTTTTCCTGCCTGCGCAGGTAGGCCTTTGTTTTCCTTATTCTTTTCTTGTATCTTTTTTGCCATATATTATTGCTTTTTATTATTTTTGTTCAATTCTGTCAATATTCTTGCTATCTGTTTTTTAAAAGTTGTTTGCTCTTTGACATTCTTTGATCTTGAGCCTTCTGATTTGAAAAGAATTGTCCTTAAGCTCTCTCGCAGGGTGGCAAGCTCTTTTTTGAGCTCTCCTTCTCCCATTTCTTTAAAATTTACTTTTTTCTTTGCCATAAAAATTTTATCCGTTTATTCTTCCAACGATTCTGGTTTTAACAGGTAATTTTGACCCGGCCTTACGAAGAGCTTCATGCGAAGTCTTTTCATCTGCTCCATCTACTTCAAAAATAATGCGTCCTGGGAGAACATCAAAACAATATCCCTGTGGATCTCCCTTTCCTTTTCCCATGCCCACCTCAGCGGCTTTCGCAGTGTATGGTCTGTCGGGAAAAATGCGAACCCAGTATTTTCCGGTTTTGGTGAGAGTACGAGAGATAACTTTTCGAGCAGCCTCTATCTGTGTTGATTTCACGCGAGCCTGAGACTCTGCCTTGAGTCCGTAAGAACCGAAAGAAAGCTTGATACCACGCGTATCGGCTGTTCGCTTTTTGGGGTTAGCGCGTCCCGACTGCCATTTTCTAAATTTTACTTTTTTGGGTACTAACATAAAATTAATCCGTTTTTAATTGGTTATCTTTCTCATTTTTCGGCGCAGTGCTGTAAGCGCTCTTGGCATTTTTCTTTTCAGCAAAAATCTTACCACGATAAATCCACACCTTGATACCTACGACCCCGTAAGAAAGAGTTGCTCGTTCTCGTTTGAAATCTATATCCGCGCGGAAAGTCTGAAGCGGAATACTTCCACGCTTAAGCTCTTCCGTACGAGCAATTTCAGCTCCACCTAGTCGGCCTGAGAGCACGATTCTAGCTCCTTCTACCCCATGCGCTTGCATAACTTTTTCAATAATTTGTTTGATTACTCGACGATATGGCATTCTCTTTTCGAGAGCTTCGGCGATCATGTATGCGACGATAGCAGCATCAGCTTCTGGGTTTGAAACTTCCATGATTTCGAGCTTAAAGTCCTCCGGTCTTGGAAGCTTTAAATAATCCATTTTCTTCAAGATATCTTCTTTGAGTTTGGTGGCCCCCTCTCCGGATCTGCCGATAATAAGTCCCGGACGAGAAGTTTTAATGATAAAACGAGTAGCTTTTCGGCTTCTTTCGATTTCAATACTGGACACATACATCGCGCGCAGTCTCTTTTCCAAATATTGACGAATTAAAACATCCCCCTTTAGATAGGTTAAATATTTTTTAGGATCAGCAAACCAGCGGGACTTCCAGTCTCGAAGGATTATCAATCTATGCGCATAAGGGTGAACTATTTTACTCATATTATTTCTTCGCTACTTTTTTAACCTTTTTTACGACTTTTTCCTTTGTGTTTTTGGCTGCTTTTTTAACAATCTTTTCTGCCAAAAGAAGATTTAAATGACTTGTACGTTTGTTGATTCGATGTCCTGAACCCATAGCAGCTGGCATCATTCTCTTCATCACAATGCCTTTGTCCACCCGCAATTCTTTTATAAATAAGTTCTCTGCTTCTATCCCCATCTGCTTTGCATTCGCTACAGCAGAGAGCAAAAGTTTCTTAATCGGCAATCCTGCGCGCTTCGCCAAAAAATCAAGCTCGGCAATAGCTTCCGATACGCTCTTACCTTTGATCAATCCAGCGACTAGGCGGACTTTTCTTGGTGATTGTCTGTAGTTTTTTAAAAATGCTTTCATATATTTAAATTATTTCTTTGCGCCTTTTGCATCCGCAGCAGCAGCCGTAGCGGCCTTAGCTTGAGTGATTTCAGCCTCCTTCTTCTTTTGTTCAAGCTCCTTCTGCATCTTACCTCCGTGTTTTATAAATTTCTTAGTCGGGGAAAATTCTCCGAGTCTGTGTCCAACCATATCTTCAGTAACTAAAACTTCTATGTGATTTTTACCGTTATAAACGCCAAAAGTAAAACCGAGCATTTCCGGAGAAATAACACAAGCTCTTCTCCAAGTTTTTACTACTGGAGCCTGCAACGGGTTTTTACCGGCAATCTTTTTCAAGAGCCGTTCATCAACATTTAATCCTTTTTTGATTGATCTTGTCATAAATTATGCAAACAAAAAGCTCCTAACGAGCTTGGTTTTATAATAGCAAATTCAGTTTAAATGTCAAATTGGCAAGTTAAAAGGGGGCCGATCGGCCCCCTTCTTTTGATCCTGATCTCCCCTTAGTTGGGGGTGGCTGCCCTTCGCCCAGGCGTCTCTATCTCCTTGGCAAAGAGCGCCCGCTGAACGCTCGCGCTCGTTGGCGGATGCTTCGGGCCCGCCTTGTGCTTCTTCCCTCGGCCTTTCTTCCTGTGGTTCTTCGGCATTACCCCCTCCTCGCAGGCAGATACGGCCCGAACGTTGGCGTCACGCCGGGCGGAAAAGTGGCCGGAAGCGAATAGAGCCGAGGGTGATCCTCCGTGGTAGAGCTTGGGGTTGGTTTCTTTTCCTTGGGTGCCTCTTTCTCTTTCTTCACGGATCCCTCCATAAAACGACTGTCCGCCAGTGACAACGAGCTATTCCGCTTTTTTCTCTCTCCTTTCTAGGGTATATTATAACATATCAAGGAAATAAAGCAAGCATCAAAAA
>JBBIUG010000003.1:0-24646 GCA_037440325.1 Candidatus Nomurabacteria bacterium
TTCATTAAATTAGTATGAGCCTTATTATTATTGGGTTATTTTCTTTTTTTCAAGAAAAAATGTAACAAAAATAATAAAAATAGCATAAAAATTACTAGAATTAGGTAGAAGTAAGCAGTATTTGTCTCTCCACTTGTTTTGTGAATTAAACTTTCTTTAACTTGCAGTGTCCCTTCGCTTATCGTGGTTAAAACATTATCCTTATATCTGTGAATTTTAACCGTGTAAATCCCCGCACTTCCAAGCGGAGGAATGACACTTTGATAACGTTTACTGTCAGCATTGAAAGAAAATAAATACTGCCCGACGACTTTCCCCTCTTGATCTATGACCTCCATCCAGTCGTCAGGAAGTGTCTTTATATTTGTATCAACAACCGTGCTTTTATTATTTTCAATTGTAATCGCTTTAGCGTTTGTAAGTATCTCGGCTTGTTGATTGTATTGATATACAAAAAAGTTTTCCGATATAAAAACTTCAGGAGGGATTTCCACTCCTGGTGTTGGCGTCTTGGAGGAATAAGCTACTTGAGAAACTCCAGTACCTGTTGAAAAATTTCCACCACTATCTCTCGAGAATAATACATAAAAATATTTTTTACCTTCTGCCACATTTTTGTCTAAAAATATTTCTTTATTCCCTTCATAGACTAGTTTACCCAAAAATGGATCTCCCCTAAAACGATCTTCATGTCTCATAATGCGAATGTAAGAAAAATTATTATCTGTTGGATTTTGCCAAGAGATAGTAATTCCGGATACATCTGCTGAAGCTTTTACATTCCTCGGACCTGATGGTAAGGTTGTATCTTTAAAGAATTTTGTAAAAAAATAAGTCGGTGGATGAATACTATTTTTTCCTCCTACATTCTGACTTTCAATCGTAAAATAATACATTGTACCAGCCTTGAGGTTCAATATTTCCATTTTGTGCTCCCTAGAAAAATTAACACTATGGAGAATTCCTTCTTTTACCTCAGTGGTTTCTCCCCACTTTATCGTACTTACCGTGCTTACTGAGGTATCCCAACTGATAACCGCGCTAACGAAGTTCGATTGAATAGATAAATTATAAATAGGAATATTTTCTATAATTTTACTTCCGCTACCATGGATGGGCGGAGGGGTGACGACAGCACAGTCTACGGGACAAGAAACAGTGGTCTCTCCAACCTCGCATATGCCATTGTTATTACATCCATCAACCCCAAGATTCACCTTAATTCCATCCGCATCTGTGTAGGCAAAAACAGTATTAAGTTGCGATATAACAATGAAAAGTGTTGCAAAAATAACAATAATTAGTCGTTTTCCCATATAAAAATCATTATAACACCAGGGCAGTAACAACAATTGAAGCTGAATAACTGCCTGAGGTTTGAATATGTGCCGAACCAGATTCGGCTCGGAAACGAACGTCTATCATGCTACCCGATGGTTGATTGCTGCTTCCCTTGCCGGCGATAGTTTTGGGCGAGGTAGAAAGTCCATCCCAACATTTATCACTGATTTCTCCGCTTCCACTATTACATATTGCTCCATTATCTCTATAGCGCACGTTTGTGTCTGTTCCTTCCGGTGAAAAACCAAATGCTGAAGTGGAAGACAAAATAGAAAAGTTAAAATCCGGATCTGCTCCCGCTGGGGTGTAATCAGAAAATGAATCTTCGGCTGAACGAAGCGCAGGAGTAGTGGTGGTTTTAATATCCATGGTATATCCTGCAGTGTTATCTGTTATCACTTGCCAAGACATTGTTCCCTCAGTAGCCTCACCATTTATTCCTCCGATATGGGTTAATGCCAAGTCTGCCGGGCTTGAAATAGAAATGTAACTTTCTTGCATTTGCCAAAACCCTGCATGCAAATAATAATTACTACTATTTGAATCTCCCGTGCTCACTTCTCCCAAAGTATCATCGAGATTATAAGTAGTACTTGTAGAACCCTCTCCTCCGACATTGATACTGTCTGAAGAAATTCTATAAGTATTACTCTGCATAGATTCTGCAAAGATTGTATACAGAGGTATCAAAAATAAAGAAAGAAAGAAAAAGAATGTTACCCCTCTTTTCTTAAGAAAAGACGAAATATCTTTTTTCATTTTGTGATTATTTTTTTCTTAATTCAAAACGTGTCAAAAGATAGTAGAAAGAGACAACTAGAAGTAAGATAACCACAAAAGCAGGAACAAGTATTTTCCACGGGATTATCCAGAAAGATAATTTGGCATCAGAATATTCATTATTGTAACCCTTATATAAAGAAAGATTTGCGGTATAACGTCCTAGGCTAAAACCATCGGCCCAATTTACTTCTCTGTATCTTATGGAGTCTGGAAGCACAAAATAAGCGTCTACGGGCAAAATACCGACAACCTGACCAAAGATATTTTTTATAGTGATGGTACCGTAAGGGACAAGATGAACATTCCCCGTATTTTTATATGCAATTTCAAACCCTGTTGGCCTGCTACTATAAAACATCTGCTTAGGACCAATCGTTTTAAAATTTTCAATATTTCCCTCTTCTTTTCCTTCACCATTAATTCTTAGCAAGAAAAGCGAACCTATCCTAGAAACAATTCGTGTTTTTCCTTCAACATCACTCGCAGTTCCTCCGCTTAGTTTGTCAGGGTCATTTGATACTATCAACGCTCCGTAATATCCCCTCGGTTCAGCGTTTTTAGGCACCGACACGGTAACCGGAATAGTAATTTTTTCTCCGAACTCTAAACTAAATTCGGTAATTTCAGGAACAATAAAATCTTTAAGGGAATACGGACTATTCGCATCACCCATAAGTACGACTGGCTGTTTAGCATCATTCGAACCGACAAAATCTTCGGTGCTGAGTTTGAATTTAACAGTTTTATTTACTCTGTTGGTTATAGAAATATTTTTGACCATGCTTTCTCCAGGATTCAAAAAAACTTCCGTCTTTCCTGGCTCCACAACAAAGTCATTTTGTGCAGTTACATCAACATTGGTTTTTGTATATGCTTCCCCGGGTAACGGCCACGAAAGGAGAAGCATAAACACTGAGATTATTATTGTGCTATATATTATCTTTTTTGTTGAAGAAATCATTTTTTGAATTTCGTTTTTTATAATGATATCGCAGTACCGGTAATAGTGGCAGTATATGTTCCAGCAGAGGCAAAAATAGAATCTTGTTCAGCGGCAAAACATATCGTAGTTGTTATGCCTGCGACTGGGGTAACTGTGGCTCTGGTGGCAATTATTTTATCTGTTGGAGTAGCAGCAAAACCTACATACTTTTGGGTCCCAGTTGGCGCACCAGCTGAACCGCAAGAGGTGCCTGTTCCCCATGTAGTAGTGTTCGTATCTGTCCCGTATGCAGAATATCCGAATTCTTTATTTGAAGCAGGCACGCTCCATACTTCTGGAGTGCCGGAAACTGCTTCAGTATAATTAGCAAATGAATCGGTCGCACTCTTAAGAGCGGGGTCGGTAGAATCGTGAACTGACAGACTATAACCATTTGCCGCATTTGTTATCACTGTCCAAGAAGAAGACCCGATAGAACCATTTGCCGCAATTCCTATGTGTGGAGCCATGGTAACTGCCGCTCCGTCAGAAATAGTAATACCTGAGTCCACGTCCAAAGTCACCACGACTTGGTCAGTGACCGCGAACGCATACTCTGTCAAAGAATAAAACTGTACAAAAAGAAAAAGAATCAGAAAACTTATTACTAATTTTTTGTTTATTTTTTTCATTTGTATAATTTAACTAAATACTAATTTTTTGTTTCTCAAAAATAGAACAAAAAAACTTGCTTATAATGTTACCGCTGTTCCGGTAATGGTAGCCGTATATGATCCAGCTGCTGCAAAAACTGTATTTTGTTCAGCGGCAAAACATATCGTGGTTGCGACACCGGCGACTGGGGTAGTAGTAGCTCTGGTAGCTATTATCTTATCTGAGGTTGAAAATCCAACATATTTTTGTTGTGCTGCTGGTGCACCAGCAGCACCACAAGAAGCTGATGTTCCCCAAGTACCAGTGGCTGTATCAGTGCCATATGCCGAATATCCAAATTCTTTTGCTCCGCTACCCACACTCCAAAGCTCCGGAGTTCCGGCAGCTACTTCCGTATAATCAGCAAATGAGTTACCTCCACTTACTAAAGCAGGAGAAGTAGAAGCTTTAACGGCCAAAGTATATCCTGCAGCACCGTTCGTCACCACTGTCCAAGAAGAGGATCCGATAGAGCCGTTAGCAGAAACACCAATATGTGGAGCCATGGTAACCGCTGGTCCGTCAGAAATAGTAATACCTGAGTCTACGTCCAAAGTCACCACAACTTGGTCAGTGACCGCAAACGCATACTCTGTCAAAGAATAAAACTGTACAAAAAGAAAAAGAATCAGAAAACTTATTACTAATTTCTTATTCATGTTTATGATTGTTAAAACTAATAGATATAATGAGTATATTGTTTTTACGCAAAAAAAGAAAGCGGAGTTATCCACCTTATCCACAGCATATATTTATGGTTTACATTATTTATCCTACCAACGCTTTTATTCTTTCTTCTATCGGTGGGTGGGTGGCAAAAAGTCCGGCAACTTTTTTCCCAAAACTAGAACCTTTCGGATCGGCAATATAAAGATGCGCAATGGCGCTTGATTGATGAACCATTGGCTGACTATATTTTGAAATTTTTTTGAGAGCATTAGCAAGCCCATCCGGATAACGAGTAAGCAAAGCCCCAGAGGCATCCGCGAGGAATTCTCGTTTTCTGGAAATTGCCAACTGAATTAAAATAGAAACTATCGGAGCCAAAATCGATAAAATTATTCCGACAATTACCAAAATTCCCCCACCCTCTTCGTTGTCTCTTCGTCTTCCGAAAAATATACTTCTTCTAAAAACGTCTGCGAGAATAGAAATAAAACCGACCAACACTACAACCACAGTAGAAAGCAACATGTCCCTGTTGCCGATGTGGGAAAGTTCGTGAGCGATTACTCCTTCTAATTCATTTTTTTCGAGAATAGCTAAAAGCCCAGTTGTCGCGCAAACAACTGCATGATTTTTGTCTCTCCCCGTAGCAAAAGCGTTGGGCGAAAGATCTTCCACTACGTACACTTTCGGCATCGGAAGCCCAGCAGTAATTGCAAGATTTTCTACACTTGTATATAGATCAAAATATTCTTCTCTTTTTGCCTCTTTCGCTCCCGCCAAGGTAAGGACGATTTTGTCCGAAAACCAATAGGAAAAAAAGTTCATCAAAACACTAAAAATAACGAAGAAATAAAGGATATTTGAATTATTGTAATAATAACTAAAAAACCATCCGAAACCGATAACCACCGCAAAAAATATAGACATCAGTGCCCAGGTTTTCGTAACGTTTTTTGATTGTTCTGTGTAAAGCGTAGCCATTTTATTGTATGATTATTGGAATACGCCAAAATATGTTTCCTTGTTTTGGAACATTACATAAAGCGCGCCTATCACTAGAACTATCAAAACAAGCAACAACGCAGTATTTAATTTCGAACCGAAAAATTCATTGTATTTCATAATATTTATTTGAGAGTCTGGTGTTAGAATTTAACTTCTACCGGATTCTGCGCAACGTCGTTATCTGCAAGATCAAAGAATTCCATTTTGGTGAAGTTGAAAATTTTAGCGATAACATTGCCAGGGAAACTTTCTACGGCGGTATTTAAGTCGCGAACATTCGCATTGTAGAATCTTCGAGCCGCTTGAATTTTATTTTCGGTATCGGAAAGTTCGCTCTGAAGCGCTAAGAAGTTTTGATTCGCTTTCAATTCTGGATAAGCTTCAGCTATGGCAAAAACAGATTTTAACGCACCGGTTAACATATTCTCCGCACCTGCCTTATCCGCCAGAGTGCCTCCTGCCCCCATCGCAGCTGAACGAGCCTTGGTGACGTTTTCAAAAGCAGAACTTTCGTGAGTAGCATATCCTTTTACGGTGTTTACCAAGTTGGGAATTAAATCGTATCTTCTTTTTAATTGAACTTCAATGTCTGCCCAAGCTTCTTTGGTGCGATTGCGACGAGTAACAAAACTATTAAAAGCAAAAATTACTAATAAGATTAGAACCCCTAAAACAATTAATACATATATCATATATGCAGAATTATAGCACAAAAAAATACAAACCGAGAGACTATTTTTTCTTTTGCCATTCTTGCGCTAAAGCCAATAGAGGTGAAGCTAAAAAGATTGAGGAATAGGTTCCGAAGAACATTCCGGCGGTAAGCATTAAGGCAAAATATCTTGTAGAAACAGGCCCAAAGAAGAACAGGGCAAGAAGCACCAAAATAACGGTCATAGAGGTGGAAATAGATCGCACGAATGATTGTTCCAAACTTTTGCCCACCGTTTCGCTAAAGTTTATTTTTGATACGTTCGCTTGATTTCTCAAATTCTCTCGAATTCTATCAAAAATAACTATCGTGTCGGAAACAGAAAGACCGAGGATGGTAAGTATCGCCACCACGAACAAGGTATCCACTTCTGCGCCATAATAATGCGAAAGCATAACGAATAATCCGACAGGAATCGCTACATCGTGAAGAAGTGTAATGATTGCAATAATTCCATATCTCCAAGAAGAAACAGGTTTAGAAACTTTTCTAAAAGCAAAAGCAATAAAACAAATAATGGAAAGTGAGATTAAGATCATCGCTAAAATTGCCTTTCTGGTAAGCTCTGCCCCGACGGAAGGCCCGACAGAGGTAAAGCTCATCTCGGTAAGCGCATTTGTGTTGTCTTCAGAAAGTGTTTTTAGAAGAAAAGCGTGCTCGGCGTCACTTAGGTCCCGTGTCTTTACGATATATCCCAAATCTCCTGTCGGCTGAAGAAGAACAGAACCAAGACCAATAGTCGCAAGCGATTTATCCAAGACATCTTGCGTGGGGCGAACAGTCTTGTATGCGACTTCCGTCAATGCGCCCCCCTTGAAATCAATTCCGATTTTCAAACCAAAAATAAATAACGAGAGAAAAGAGAGAAGCACTAAGACTACTGAGATACCGATAAATATTTTTTTGTGTTTAATGATAAACATAATTTTTTATTCTTTTATTTTTGCTACTCCACTTGAAAGCCCGCTTGAAAACAAAAATCTTGCGATCTTTCCTTCCCCCATAAAACCAAGCATGGAAAGGAAAACTCTAGTAACAGTGATAGCGCTAAACATCGAGACGATGATTCCCATGCCGAGAGTTAAAGCAAAACCCTGAATAAGAGAAGTTCCGAACCAATACAAGATTACGGCTCCAATGAAACTTGAAATATTCGAATCGCGTATAGAGAACCAAGCTCTGGAAAAACCGGCAGAGGTTGCATCGGTAATAGTTTTCCCTGAACGTAACTCTTCTTTGACACGTTCAAAAATAAGAACGTTCGCATCGACAGCTATCCCGATGGAGATGATGAATCCGGCGATACCGGCAGCCGTCAGAGTAACTGGAATCAATTTGAACAATGACAAAATAATGACCACGAAAATGCTAAGAGAAAGAGTCGCTATCAATCCCGGTAGGCGGTACAGAAGAATGAGGAATAAGGCCACCAATAAGAATCCGATGATTGCTGCTTTTACTCCAGCAGCCACGGCACTATCTCCTAAAATCGCGCCGATGGTTTGAGTAGACAAAAGAGTTATCGGAACAGGAAGTGCTCCTGAGTTGAGTCGTCCGACAAGTGTCTTTGCTTCGACAGGAGTGAAGTTGCCGGATATTACCGCTTGCCCGTTCGGAATCTCTTCTCTCACAACTGGGGTAGAGATAGGAGCGCCATCTAGATAAATAGCCACCGTTTTCCCGATATTGTCTTTGGTAATCTGAGCAAAAAGTTTGGTGCCGGTATCGTCAAATTGCAAACTCACTTTTGGTTCACGGGTGCTTGCATCAAATTCCAAAGTTGCTTTCTTTAGATATCTTCCGGTAAGCTCTGTCGCAACATATTTTGGACCCAAATCTATTGCTCCAAGATCAACCTTGCCATCTTTACCCACAGTAACGCTTTGCGGTGTATTTTTAGGACCTTCAGTTTTGAATTCAAGAAGCGGTGTTTGTCCGATCATATCTATCGCTTGTTTAACGTCGGTTACTCCCGGAAGATCAACGATGAGTTGTTCCCCTGCCCCGGAAACGAAACCTCCGTGCTGAACCTGCACTACCGGCTCAGAAACTCCAAAAATATTTATACGTCGCTCTATCACATCGCGAAGCGCAGACATAGAATCATTGACTTGGTTAGCTGGAACCAAAGAAGTGTCTGCTTTGTAGATCAGATGACTTCCTCCCGAGAGGTCAAGCCCGAGTCTGAAAGGAAATCTTGCGAATCCAGTTGGTTTTGTACCCGATGAAAGCTTTCCGGAAGCAATTTCCGTTTTATATATTCGAGAGGCAACTTCTGTTTTATAGACAAAAAAACCGATACCGGCGCCGAGAATGAGTATTATTAAGGTTAAAACAATTTTTTTCCACATAAATATATTGGCATTCTATATGTTTTTACTATAAAAAGCAAATTACAGAAGATACGCAATTTATACTTTTTTCTTTTTAAAATATTCACTAAAAACCGGGATTACGGACAAGAGAATGATGAGAGCCGTTATGGGGAAAATATATTGATCAATATTTTTAATGGAATTTCCTAAAAAATATCCTGAGAAAATTGTTAATGCCGTCCACAGAAAACCTCCCAGCACATTGTAAAATACAAAATTGTTATATTTCATATTCCCTGCTCCGGCCATAATCGGAGCAAAAGTTCTGACGATCGGCACAAAACGCGCGAGCACAATGGCCTTTTTCCCGTATTTGTCGTAAAAATTCGCCGTTTTATCAAGATTTTTTTTGTTGAAAAAAAATGAATCCGGTTTGGAAAAAATCTTCGGTCCAAGTTTTTTCCCTGTCCAATATCCAACGCTGTCACCCAAAACAGCACAAAAAAAACTACCTATAAATAAAAAGACAATATTAAAATAATGCGCCGAAGCCAAAAGTCCAGCACTGAACAATAAAGAATCTCCTGGAA
Organism: Candidatus Nomurabacteria bacterium; assembly: GCA_037440325.1. Lineage (GTDB taxonomy): Bacteria > Patescibacteriota > Minisyncoccia > Phycocordibacterales > UBA9973 > UBA9973. Next base: position 9,052 of record JBBIUG010000003.1, read on the forward strand.
AAAAGAAACCGAAAAATAGTCCCGATTCAGCAAACACAACAAAATATATTCCCAACAGCCCCAAACTTTCAACAAAAGATAATATCATCCCGTGTAATTACGATTTTTTAATAAAATAGTTAAAAACATAACTGATAACGAAACCCAGGAGAAATCCCCCCAAAATATCAACCGGAAAATGGACTCCACCGGCAATTCGTGCTACCCCGATGATGAGAGCAAACAGCATAAAAACGTAGCCGGCTTTTTTGTGCAGAAAAAATATCGAAAACGCTAGAGCCGAATAAAAGGTCGCGTGCCCAGAAGGAAAAGCGAAACCGGATTCGGAAAAAAGAGAACTGACATTGGTTAATGCTAAGAAGGGGCGTGTTGTTTGAAATAAATTTTTTAGAATAAAAGAAACCACCCAGGCAGTAACTCCTGGCAAAAATACCGCGGTTATTTCTCTCTTTTTTTCCCAAAGAACCCGCGCCGGACTTTCAGCTTTTAATACTTCGTGATGAAAAAGGAGGAAAAGTCCGGCAAACATAACCACCAGATACGGAAAATAAACGGCAAAAAATACAATCAGCCAATCTAAAATTTGTGACTGATGTGCAAAATTATAAAAAAAGAAAAATATTAGGTTATTCATTGTTTTTATCGATGGACTTTGCCACGTTAAGCACATTGCTAAGAAGCATTGCTACGGTTACGGGACCGACACCGCCTGGTACCGGAGAAACATATCCAGCTATATCTTTCACAGAATCTAAGTCCATGTCCCCTATAATACCACCATCAGACTCAGAGGTCCCAGCATCTATCAAAATTGCGCCATTTTTAATCATTCTACCATCCACGTACTTCCCCTTTCCAATTCCGGAGATCAATACATCAGCCTGCAAAATAATTTCTTCTTTGTTTGAAGTTTCAGTAGTAATTATTTTCGGTGATAAATTTCTAGCCCGAAGCAGAGCAACGACCGGCTTACCAACCAACATTCCTTGTCCCAAGACAACTATATTTTTCCCCACGAGATCTATTCCGGTAGAATCAAGCAGGGCCAGACAGGAAAGCGCTGCAGGAAAATTTATTACCCCTTTACCGCTATAGAACTTCTCACTAGTGACGGTTCCCAGACAATCGACATCGAGCTTCGGATCGATAGCATCGAGGATTGCTCGCTGGTCTAAGTGCGCCGGCAATGGAAGCTGAACAATAATTCCGCACATGTTTTGTTCTTTATTTAAGACATTTATTTTTTTCACAAGCTCTTCAGTGGTTATGGTAGATGGAAAATTCGCACTCTTAAAAGAGATGCCGACAGATTCCGCGGTCTTTTCTTTTATCCGCACATACTGCAAAGATGCCGGGTCGTCTCCCACCAAGACATCACAAAAAACCGGAACAAAACGAAGTTTCGCAACATCGTCTTTTATCTTCGCCAAAATTTCGTCTCTGATTTTTCTTCCATCAATGATTATCATAAATATAATTATATGCCTAAAAATTCGTTCTTCGTATCGTCTCTATGCGCCGACCTGGCGTATCTCTGCATGCTCATCAAAATCCCGAGTCCGGCAAACTCCGTCAACAAATGTGAACCTCCATAACTCATAAAAGGTAAAGGGATGCCGGTAACCGGCATAAGCCCGATATTCATCCCCACATTCACGAGCACGTGACCCATAAGGAAAATAGCGATACCCATGCCGAAAAGTATTTCAAAATTGGCCGCACCCAAAGACGCTAGATAAAGAATTCGCCAAATCACCAAGCTAAAAAAAACAAGAATGAGCACCGAGCCGACGAAACCCCACTCCTCGGCGAAGGCCGCAAAAACGAAATCAGACTGTGGAACCGGCAGAAATTTTAATCTTGATTGAGTACCAAAACCCAAACCTTTTCCGGTTAATTGTCCTGATCCTACGGCTATCGTTGACTGGAACACATTGTATCCGGATTTTTGAACATCCGTGAGAGGATTAATAAAATTATATATGCGAGCTTTTTGATAAGGTTTAAAAGCAAAGAACCACAATAAAGTAAAAATTAAAATCCCGGAAAGGATGACTAAAAATAAGTGCGTTTTAGAAATTCCGGAAACCAACACCATCCCTAACCAAATAAAAAGAATAACCATCGCCGAACCGAAGTCCGGCTGAAGCAAAACCAAAAGAAGCGGGATCAAGGCATAAAGTCCGGAAATGAAAATATGTTTAACGTCTCTAATCTCCACGTGGCGACGAGAAAAGTATTTTGCCAGAACCAAGACTAAAACCAGTTTCATTATATCCACGGGTTGGAAAGAGAAAAAACCAAAATCAAACCAGCTTTTTGCCCCATGGGAAATTTTACCCAAGACAACCAAGATCATTAGAATAAATGACATCGTTAAAAATAAAAACACCAGAACATTGGTGCGTTTCAAAAAACGAAAATCAATAAAAGAGAAAATGAAAAACACAGCGAAAGAAATAGCAACCCAAATAATCTGTTTACCGAAAAAGTCATTCGTACTTTCAAGAGTAGAAAATGACTTCATTGTCACTAGCCCACCCGCGATTATCGGGAGGATAAAAAAAACAAGCATCCAGTCTATTCTTTTGAGCGTTTTTTCAGCCATACTTTTTACTGCAACTTGGCAGAAAAAATGTTATACATTGGAATTATTTCTTTTTGAACCACATCGCCGGTAAACGGTTCCGGCCACGTAAAATTGATATCCGTGCTCTCAAGCGGTGCAAGCTGGTCTAGATATGTACGACTAGTCGAAACAGCATTGCCTTTTGCGTCATATAAAATCGCGACAACTCCCACATTAGGAATTGTAAAAAGTGAATCATTTTTTATGTTTGCCGAAAGCCGTGGCAAGGTTTTTTCATCTTTAAGTTGAATATTGGAAATAAGAACCTTCAATTGATTAATTTTTTCTTGGGAGACTTGTAACCAAACAGGATCTTCGCTAAATTCAAAGGTGGTATAAACAGGAATAGAATTCCCAATATCGATGCCAGCTTCGAAAACAGCGAAATTGCTCCCTGGTGGAACAAAAGTGCTTCCTTCCCTTTTCCCGATATAAAGATTTTTTGCGTCGGCAAAACGAAATCTGTAATTTATTTTTTGAATGGCTTCACTTTGATTGTGGTTTACTAAATAAGCCACTGCATTAAAGCGGCCTGGTACTACACGAAAAGTACGAGCCCAAAGAATAGAAATGCCATCCACTTCTGCAACGCAAGCTTTAAGGCAAGACCCACCGCAGTCCACCCCCGTCTCGTCTCCGTTTTGTTTGTTATCGGTGCAGGTCGGCGCCTTGGTTATATTCGGATAAATTATTAAAAAGGCAAAAGCAGAAAAAAATAAAACCAATATCGCTACGTAAAAAATTTGTCGCTTTAGAGCCCAAGTCATTATCGCCATATGCGTATAATAACACTAAAAAATATAAAAATAAACGATAAAAAACAAAACGGTCCGGGTCGTCATCAAGACGAACCGGACCGGACATAAACGATGGCCTTTCTTTCGGCCTCTTCGATTCTCTTTTTTCTCTCCTCTTCCTCCTTGTACCAGGAGGTGCTTCTGATGTAGTTCTTCTGCATCGAGAGGATCCCTTTCTTGAGGACCTCTGGAATCCTGAGCTTCATGACCGTCTCTTCCTTCATGGACAGAAGGCCGATCAGCGTCAGAGCCAGGAAAAGCGCCAGGACCAGTACAACCATGATAACAGCGATCACCATGAGCTCCTCCTTCCTGAGTAATTTACCCTAGACAGAGAAAAATCACGAGGAAGATGTAACCGATGAGACCAATCGCCAGGGCTGGAAGGTACAGTTTCCAGACCTTGTCGGCACGCTCCATCGCACCTGCCTTGGAGGAAAAGATCTTCCCTTTCATCTCCCGCGAAACAGGGAGCTGAAAGATCATGCTTTCGGGAACCTTCCGAATGGCTTCCAGGGTCGCACCGCTTATTAGAGCGGCCGTTAACAGAATTCCAAAGAACCAGAGAACGAATGCCATAACCCACCTCCTTTTCTAGGCTACATTATATCACACATAATATGAAAAAGTCAAGGAGTTTTTCGCCTTATAAAATATAGATATTATTGATATTTCGCCCTATATGCCTTGTTTGCACCAGAAGGAACCTTTTTGAGTTCTTCGAGCCTGATGTTCGTTTCACCAAGCTGGTTTTTAAACGATTCAGTCAATAAAATTTCGCCTTGTTCAGCAGTATCTTCGCCTAGCTTCGAGGCGGCATTTACCTCCGCTCCGAAAACATCTTGGTCTCCTATCCTAAGCATATGTCCATAACCTAGTCCGACGCACAAGAATATTTTTTCTTCATCTGGCTTGTCTCCGTTGTATTCAAAAGTTTTCCCTTGCATCTCAATCGCCGCTTCTAGCGCTTTTTTAGGATTTCTAAAAATCACCATGAAACTATCACCTTCTGTCTTGAGCAGAATTCCTTCATGTTCTTCTATGACAGGGATCAGTACTCTTTGCGATTCTGAAATTGTTTGCAAAAAATGAATAATCCCGAATTTTGCAACGTGTCTTGAAAATCCGGAAAGATCAGTAAACATTACAGCCCAATCCTCGCCAAAAAGGTCCCAGATTCTTTGGTCAATTTTTTCCTTATCTGCTCCTGGCAGAAGACGTTCTTGAATCAATTTTTCCAGTCTGTCTTCCGAGGCACTTACTACAATTTGTTTTTTATATGGCATAAAATAATGAGCTTACTTGAAGAAACTATGCTACAGCCACATTGGGAGTGGTAGATTTACCGGAAATATCATCATAGAATTTCGCCGTCGTTATCTGCACATAGGGCACAAGCCACAAGAAACCTATTCCAAAAGTTAGAATGGAAAGCAAAAACCATCCAAAAAATCTCAACATTAAGAAGAATAACTTTTTCTTGTTTCCTTGCATCATCATTTTGCTCTTTTTTATCGCATCTCCCCCACTAATCGTTTTATCTTCGGCAAGAATAAAAAAGGTTTGTGAATATGACAGGGCTGCAATAATTCCAGGGATAATCAAAAGTAGAGACCAAAGAAGGATAAATAAAACCATGAGCAAATATGCCACTAGGGGCCTTCCGAATTCGTTGAAACCGACAAACAATTGAGAAACGGAAGCTTCTTGTCTTCTGGAAAAAGCCAGGGAAAAGGTCGAGAGACCAAAGAGCATCGGCCCACCGATTATGAGACCAATGAGTGGGCCGATTTTATGCGGAGCCCTGACTACCATTAAGACCAATACGTACAAGAAACAAAATCCCACTGCGAGGCCCCACCTCCCCGCCAATGTCTCCCTCGCCTCCTTCATAAGTAATACATTGTCTTTTTTTTCCATAAAATTTTATTTAGCATTATTTTGGTAACAGTATAATTATACAACTACAATTACTGCAACACAAAAATGGAGGAGGCCGTAGCCCCCTCCTTGTTCGAAACACTATCTTGCTCTTGCAAAAGTTAGCCCAGTGCAAAACTTTTACAAGAAACACAAAAACCAGTAAATAATTTACCGGTTTTTGTTTAGAATCAAGTACTCGGTGTTGGCGACAGCCTACTTTTCCCAGAAAGAGTATCATCGGCTCAACAAGGCTTAACTTCTCTGTTCGGAATGGGAAGAGGTGTAGCCCTTGCGACAAATCACCAACACTGAAAACTTGATCATAAAATTTTTTATAATCATATCTTTTGAAGGGGTTTCGAGCGCGACGGCGCGAGAATTTCAGGATTTTTTGAGCTTCAAAAAATCCGTACCGGAAAAAGATTATGATAATAAAAATTTTCTTTTTTAATTGTGGTTTACAAATTTCTTAACAGGAATCGAAACATTAGTACTTCTCAGCTTAACGCATTACTGCGCTTCCACTTAAAGCCTATCAACGTGATCATCTCTCACGGTTCTTAACGATTCCTAATCTTGAAGCTGGCTTCCCTCTTAGATGCTTTCAGAGGTTATCCATTCCCGACATAGCTACCGAGCAGTGCCCTTGGCAGGACAGCTCGTACACCAGAGGTCAGTTCATTTCGGTCCTCTCGTACTAGAAACAAATCTTCTCAAGAATCAACGAGTGCAGTAGATAGGAGACCAACCTGTCTCACGCATCTACGTCACACATTACTGTGTGGATTGGACTATACATTCATCCTTCGATTATTTTAGGATGGTCGGTTTGTAGTCTCTACAAAGAAAACCAAAAAATTCTGATCTTCTTCTCGGTGTTGTCCTTCGTTTTCACGAATAGGATTTCTCCGAAAACCCCGACTTCTTCTCAAATATAAAATATTCGAGACCGCCGTGTGTACAATTTAATGTACTTGGTTAATTTCGATTAAAACAGTTCATTTAGTTCATGAATTCCTCTGAGGGTTCAAACTGTTTAAATCACAAAATTATTTTATGACCTAAACGGTCTGAACCCAGCTCGCGTACCTTTTTAATTGGCGAACAGCCAAACGCTTGGCAGCTTCTCCACCGCCGCGCTAAGGTGAGCCGACATCGAGGTGCCGAACTCCGCCGTCGATATGAACTCTTGGGCGGAACTAGCCTGTTATCCCTAGAGTAGCTTTTATCCGTTAATCTTCCACCGCGTCTAACACGGGTGGTCGGTTCACTATGTTCTACTTTCGTACCTGCTCGGGATGTACCCCTTACAGTCAAGCAATCTTGTGCCATTACACTATCGGCACGGTTTCCATTCGCGCCTAGATTACCTTTAAACCCCTCCTTTACTCTTTAGGAGGGTACAGCCCCAGTAAAACTATCCACCATATACTGTTTCAATACGTTTTTGCCGTATTGGTTAGAACATGCCTTCAAAAAGAATGGTATTTCACTGACGAGTAACCAACAGCCGAAACCGTTAATATCAGACCTCTCCCATCTATTCTACGCAGTCCAAAAACATGCTCAATATAAAGTTATAGTAAAGCTTCTAGGGTCTTTTCGTCTAACTGCACTTAACCGGCATCTTCACCGGTATTGTATTTTCACCGAGCTGGTCCCCGAGACAGTTTCCCAGTCATTACGCCATTCGTGCGCGTCGGAACTTACCCGACAAGGTATTTCGCTACCTTAGGACCGTTATAGTTACGGCCGACATTCACCAGGGCTTACAACAATCACCATATAATATTGCTACCATACAACGTCGTTGTTTGACCTTCTGGCATTGGTCAGGCGTCACCCCCTATACATCCACTTACGTGTTCGCAGGGAGCTGTGTTTTTGGTAAACAGTTGCCAGGAATACTTTCGCTGCGGCCCCTCCATAAAGAGGGGCAAGCCTTATCCCGAAGTTACGGCTGCTTTTTTGCCGAGTTCCTTGGGGACCACTCACTCGTTCGTCTTGGTCTAATCGACCTGATCACCTGTGTCGGTTTGCGGTACGGTTTCTATATTTATAAGTTTAGAGATTTTTCTTGGAAGCGTGCTTTGTATCATTATCCTCGGCCGAAACCGAAAACTTTTTGCTTCTCTTTCATGCGCCACTTAAGGCACTTCACGGATTTTCCTATGAAGCACAATCAAGACACAAACTTCAAATCCAATAATGAGCGATACATACTACCCTCCGTCCTCCCGTCACTAAACATAGAAGTGTGGGAATATTAACCCACTGTCCATCGAGTACGGCTTTCGCCATTCCCTTAGGCCCGACTAACCCTTGGCTGATTGACATTACCAAGGAAACCTTGATCTTTCGACGTGGCGTGTTCTCAACGCCATTGCGGTTACTTGTGCCAACATTCTTACTTCCACACGCTCCAGAGGCCCTCACGGGTCCTCCTTCACAGCAGAGTGGAACACTCTCCTACCACGCAATTTTCTCGAAAGAAAATCACATCCTCAAATTCGGTAATATACTTAGCCCCAATTATTTTCGACGCAAAATCTCTAGATGAGTGAGCTGTTACGCTATCTTTAAAGGATGGCTGCTTCTAAGCCAACCTCCTCATTGTTAAAGAAACTTCACCTTCTTGACTTACACTTAGTATATATTTAGGGACCTTATTTTGAGATCCGGGCTGTTTCCCTTTTGGCTAATGGAGCTTCGCCCCCATAGCCTAACTGCCGTGCTCTAACTTCTGGTATTCGGAGTTTGATAGGTTTCGCGAGATTGCTCCCTGTCGAAACCTTCCAGTGCTCTACCCCCAAAAGGAACACACGACGCTAGCCCTAAAGCTATTTCGGAGAGAACCAGCTATTACCAGGTTCGATTAGCTTTTCACTCCTTACCACAAGTCATCCGAAGACGTTGTACGATCTACCGGTTCGGGCCTCCATAGATCTTTCGACCTACTTCACCCTGCTCATGGCAAGCTCACCTGGCTTCGGGTCTTATGCATGTTACCAATTACGCGCTATTAACACTCGGTTTCCCTATGGCTGCGCTGTTTTAGCCAGCTTAGCCGAGCAGCATGCATAAACTCGTTGGCTCATTCTTCAATAGGCACGCCGTTCTAGAATAAATCCTAGTTCGACTCCTTGTAGACATACGGTTTCAGGTCTATTTCACCGCCCTAATCGGGCTGCTTTTCACCTTTCCCTCACGGTACTAGTTCACTATCGATCTTTAAGAGTATTTAGCCTTAGCGGTTAGTCCCGCTGGATTCCCCCCGGCTACTCATGTCCTGGGGTACTCAAGAATAACAATAAAAGAGATAAATTATTTTCACTTACGGGACTATCACCTCCTATGGTGTTGCTTTCCAGCAACTTCAGTTAATAATTTATTTTTTGACTCCTCTAGTAAACTACATTGTCATCTTACAACCCCCATCTATTGCTAGATAGGTTTGGGCTCCTTCCTTTTCGCTCGCCACTACTAAGGAAATGCATATTTGTTTCTACTCCTCCTGGTACTGAGATGTTTCACTTCCCAGGGTCTGCTCGTTTGCCATAAAGACAAACGTTATCGAGGTTTACTCGACAGGGTTTCCCCATTCGGAAATCTCCGGATCAAAGGTTGCTACACACCTCCCCGAAGCTTATCGCAGCTACGCCACGTCCTTCATCGCCTCTTAAAGTCAAGGCATCCACCGTACGCCCTTAAATTTCCTGTTAAGAAATTTATAAACCACAATCCTAACATTACATTAGGATAAAACAAATCCTTTTTACTTGACCATAATTCCAGACCGCTCTGGTAATCAAATATAAAGAATTTTTTCCTGTCTCTAAATTAGAAGAGGAAGACCCTTCTTGTGACGTATAATGCCACAACAAAGACCCCTTCAAAGTTTAGAACAGGGATTCAATTTTCAATATTCAAGCCTTTCTGGGAAACAAAAAACCGCCTTTTCGGGGCGGTCCGCACAGACAAAAGAAAAGTCTATTACGGCCGACCTTTTAAACTGTTTCTTGTGATTATCATACTGATGGGAGAAGTATAATCTAAATCAAAAAAGATGTCAACTGGGGACATCTTTTTTGGAAAAATTACTATTTTGAGGCTTTAGTTTGTTGCTGCGGAGGCAGGATCTACTGTTAAGGTAAATTCTTTTGCCACAGAAATTGTGCCATTGGAGGCAGTCAAAGAAAAAACGTAAGTGCCGGCACTGGTCGGAGTACCATTTACAAAGCTACCATCAACCAAATTCAAACCTGGAGGCAGTGTTCCAGCTGAAAGAGTCCAACCATAATTGTTCCAAGTTTTGTTGCCGAGACCGCCGACGGCTTTTGGGTAAAAAGAGTAAAAAACATTCACTGTAGCATTTGGAAGAATAGCTGGATTGATAATTGTGATATCGGCGTCTTTTTTGGAAGGGACACATGGCTTTCCCGTCGTCGGGCTGTACCCGACGGCTGAAATACACCCTTCCGCTAGGCTTCCGAACATTCCACCGTAGGCAATAAAGGTTGCTCGTGATTTTACGCCGAATATTCCATCAGCAACCAATCCAGCGTTTCTTTGCCACGCTAAAACAGCCGCCTTTGTCATGGGACCAAACCTACCATCAGCAGAAATACCCAAGCGAGACTGCAGGCAAGCAACGTCGTTTCCGGAGAGGCCCGCTCTGAGTGTTCTGGCAATCCCACAGTCATAGAGAGTAGTTGCGTCCGCTTTCACAAAATTTATATTGCAAGCAAACAAGGCGAAGATTGATAAAATCAATAAATATTTTTTCATTTTGTTGCGTAAATTTATAATACCTTAATTATATCACCTACAAAAAAAACAAAAAAGATACCCCCGAGGGATATCTTTTTTGTTTAAGCTTAGTAAATATTAACCGTGAGATTCCTCGCTAATCTTTGAGAGGAAACGAGCGGCATGATCCTTTGCGCCCAGTCCGAAAGCAAGAGCTCCGGCAAGAGCAAGCATCGCTACGATTCCTGAGAAAAGGATGCTCATGTAGTCTCCAAGACCCAATTTTCCAAGAGCAATGATGATGGCAAAAATCCAAACAGCATATTTAGCAACTACGCCGAACATATGTGCGGATCTTAGGCTCATTGATTTTGCGGTTGCAACAACTGCCTTTTGTAACCCTTCAGATACGACAGCCGCGATAATCAAAACAAAGGCGGCGATTACAACTTGTGGCAAGAATCCGAGCACGCTATTTGTTAAGAAGGAAGAAACTTCGGTCAAGCCGACTAGGTTTAAGGAAGGAAGAAGGAAAACGATAATCAAGAACCATCGTACTAATTGCCCTACAAAGTATCCGGAGTTAAGTCTCATTCCGGCTTTCTGGAAAAATCCTTCTGCCCCGATTGCCTTGAAAAGGCTATCAATCTTCAGACTGCTGAATACTTGTTCGATTGCCTTAGCAACCAAAGAACCCAAAATCCAACCAATAACAAAGAAAACAATAGCGATTATTAGTCTTGGAGCGAACTGAACAAAGCCCCACCACAAATTCTGAAGTGATGCATTAAAAACGTCGCCCCATGAAATCCAAATATTGCTCATAATAATAAATATTAATTGTTAATAATACTTTTTAAGTTTCGACCTTATAAAAGTTATGAGAATATTATATCAGTTCCTAGGCTTTTTTTAAAGCTTGTGTGGATAACTCTTTTGTTCGAAAAATCACCTCATGGGGGAAGTCTAAAATGTCTCGAACGAGCTTGTCATACATGTTTAATCTATATAGAAATTCCTTTGTTTCAAAGACGGCATACACCAATTCTACCCCTATTTCTGCTTCTATTTTCCTTATTCCCTCCTCGATTTTGCCCTTTTTCAGCTTGTCTCCGACGATGAGTAAATCCACCCGGCTGTCGTGGTTTTTGATGAAAATACCGGAAATTATTACTAGTTTAACTCTTCCAACCTTTTTCAAAACCTCTAGAATAGTCTCTGTGTTTAGGGTGTCGGACCTGACTAAAAGCTCTTCAAATTCGTTACCATACTTGAAAAGTGAGTTGAAATACCAGCTTATATCTCGTTTTTTAATAAAACCAACGGAGGACAACAACCTAAGTTCCCTGCGGGCGACCTCTGGGCTCACGCGACTTCTTTTTGACACATCTTTAGCCGTAAAACCCTTTCCTCTGTTAAGCAAAAAGAGCCTCATAATCTTAATTCGTGCAGGATTTCCTAATATTTTAGACAAAATCTCCATCTATGCATTGTAATGCTTTTTCGATAAAAAACAAGCGGGAAAACCACGACTTCCGTGGTTTTCCCGCTAAATATTTTACTCTAATTGTTTAGTTAGTGACAGCGGTTTGTATCACCACAAACTTCACTGCGTTACTCGTGCCATTGTCATTAATAACAGACACTTCATAGGTGCCGGGTTGGATCATCCGGGTAGCGATTGCACAGCTAGGGGTCGTCTCCAAGCAAGGGACATAATAAGTAGACGGTACGGTAAAGGTGATGCTGTTCGGACATGGATACTTGAAACAAACGATGTTGTTTGGCTTCAAATTATATTTTGGGTTGTTTTCGCTATTTGTGTCGCCAAATTTGATTCTGTTGCCGGTCGGAGTAAAACCGCTACCGGTAATGGTAACAGTATCTCCTATCATCCCGGACTCCGGACCGATAGAAGAAATTGCAGGAATTTCTTTCGGAACAATTATTCCACCCACATTCACACTCAAACTTACGCTTGCGCTATTCGGACATCGATATCCCGTGGAATCTTTATAGCTAATGTCGAGACAATTGGTATCTGTGTTGGTAACAGTAAATGTCGGCTTGTATACTCCTGCCGAGACATAAGAGTGAGTAAAGGTTGCGGTTTGTTGCACAGGCATAGCTGCCCCACTCATCATTGGCATTGCGTATTTTCCATCTCCCCAGAGAACAGAATAGGAAAGAGTTCCTCCACTTTTACCGGAAGCCGTCACTGTCCAAGTTCCCGTTTCTCCTGTGTTTAATTTTTGCGGACCACTTACTCCGCTGATAACTACAGAAGTTTTAACGCTTGGTATTGAGTAACAAGGCTGGCCCGTGGTTCTACTATATCCGGAAGCGGATTCGCATCCGTCTGGAAAATTTCCTGAATTTCCTCCGTGAGCCACCCAATTGGCGCGTGATTTAGCACCGAACATTCCGTCAGCCAAGAGTCCCCATTTCATCTGCCAAGCCAAAACGGCTGCTTTGGTTTTCGGACCGAATTTCCCATCCGCAAATAATCCTAATCCTTTTTGCAAACACACAACATCGTCACCCCTCAATCCTGCCTTCAGTGTTCTTCCGAAAGAACACTCCTGGTCTGCTTGAGTGGTATTTACGCTAAAGCCAAAAAACGTAAAAACAAAAGCAAAAACAAGTAGAGATAATATATATTTTTTCATAGTTTTATTGTTATTAACTAATAATTACAACATAATTCATATTATATTGTATCACTATATAAGACGTTTATCACAAGCCCTTGTTACATCAAATTAAAACACCCAAACTATACGTTTGGGTGTTTTAACAATAAACTTTTATTTTTTATTTAAGCTCTACCTTACCTCCAACTTCTTCAATCTTCTTTTTCAATTCTTCTGCCTCTGCTTTCTTCATACCATCTTTCAACTTAGATGGAGCAGCATCTACTAAATCTTTTGCCTCTTTAAGACCAAGACCTAGGGCTTCTTTCACTATCTTCATCACAGCGATTTTTTGTTCACCGGAAGATGCAAGCATAACAGTGAACTCATTCTTCTCTTCAGCCGCTTCAGCAGAAGCTCCAGCGGCAGGACCGGCTACAGCTACGGCCGCAGCGGATACTCCGAACTTTTCTTCGATAGCCTTCACCAAGTCATTGAGTTCCAAGACTGATGCGCCTTCGAGGTCTTTCATAAATGAATCAAATTTTGACATAATAATTTTTCGTTAATTTTTAATGAGGATTTCTACTTCTTCTTCGCTACTTCGTTCACCGCCAATGCCAAACGTTGCATCGGAGACTTAAGCAAGAACGCAATCTTAGAAAGCAATACTTCCCTAGAAGGTATCGTTGCGAGCTCTGTCATGTAAGCACCGTCTACAAATTTTCCATCGAAAATTCCACCGAGAATATTCAACATTCCTTTGTGGGTTTTTTGAAAATTGTAAATTTCACGAGGAGAAGCTGTAGGATCCTTCGAATAAGCTATCGCTACTTCTCCGGCAAGTTCCGGGATTTCCCCTTCTGCTTTGCCTTTGAGTGCACGAGCGAGCAAGGTTTTTCTTGAAACCTTGTAATTCACTCCTTCTGCGCGAAGACTACTTCTTAATTTCGTTTCGTCGCTTACTTTCAAACCATGGAAATTCACAAAAACTAAAGATTCGGAGTTCTTTACCGCTCCTTCCAAGTCTTTGATCATTTCTTCTTTTCTTGATTTTTGTAATGCCATATATTTTGTATAAAATAAAAAACGGCTTTCGCCGCGAGATTTCTCCGTCAAATGACAGAATATCGACCCACTAAACAGGACTTATTGTTTGCCTGTCTTCTCTGCGGTAAATACAATATAACACAATTTCATTATTCTGCAACTTCTGTCTGGTTGCTCGTGTCTACGGTTGCAGCTGTTTTGGTACCCCAATAGTCCGCAGCGAATACTCCGATAAGTCCTAAGATTATCATCATTAGAAAAATTGTTAGTACTTTCAAAAAATGTTTCGCCATTGTCTTTTATAATATCATAATATTATCGGTAATACCCGTGTTGGAATATGAGCACTAAAACGAGGAGAATAAGGAGAAGGACTATCCACGCATAGGCCCAGTCTGGGTGTAGCCCACGGCTTGCCATGAATTTCTTCAGTTTTTTATAACCCTCCTGTATTAGAAAGATGGGCAAAATAAAAATAAAATAGAAAATTTTTATGACAATATCGAACATCTTTTGATTATAACAATAAATATTGAACATAAACAAATCAAAAACAGATTGAAGTCCGACTTCCTTCAGGCTATAATACGAGCATGAAAAGAGAAAAAGCATTTGCAAACGGAGAACGTTATCATATATATAATCGCGGGGTAGATAAAAGAAATATTTTTTCCGATGAAGATGATTATCGTTATTTTAAACATATGCTTAAAATTTTCAACAATACCCTTTCGGCGGAAAATGCTAGAAGAAATTTCAAAAACCCAAAAACTACTACTGAAGGAAGTCGGACTTCCTTCAGCAAGCCACTGGTAGAAATTGAGCAATACTGTTTAATGCCAAACCACTATCACCTACTCATAAAACAAGTAAGAGAAAAAGGCATTTCGCTCTTTCTACAAAAATTAGGGACGGGTTATACTCACTTTTTTAATAAAAAAAATAAACGCTCTGGGGTTTTATTTCAAGGAAAAACTAAATCGAAACACGTTGACAATGATCCATATCTTCAATATTTAAAAGCATATATAAATTTCAATCCGATTGATCTTATCGAGCCTGGATGGAAAGAGAATGGAATAAAAAATTATAAGAAAATTAACGAGTTTCTGTTGAATTACCCCTGGTCATCCTACAAGTATAATAAAGAAAATTATTTGAAGGAATTATCTGAAATAGAAATCAACACTTTGAAAGAAATTGAGAAATCCTTAGGGTAAAACTGAAGGCAACATGAGGGAAGTCGGACTTCCTTCAGCTACCCTTGGGGATTGAAAAAAACCAAAACAAAAAACCACCCCGAAGGGTGGTTTTTTGTTTACTTGAATCAAAGTTCAGTTATCCTACTCTATGTCTAAACATGAGGGAAACCATACTTATGATAACAAGAATACTTTTTAAGGCGTATTAACCAAAGATATTAGTGACCAGATGTAGTTACGTTTGCTACTGGTGATCCATCAACTGATGTAAGTGCAAGAGTTACGAATCCTGTAGCTGTGTTGAACTTAGAGGATATAGTAAATGTTGCGCTATCTCCGGCAGTTAGAGTGTAAGCTCCAGTGTCAAGAGTAAGATCATTTGTAGTAACTTGTGTATCCACTTCTGTTGCGCCAGTTAGAGAGTATCCAACGATACCTGCTAGTGGTGCTGGAAGTTGAGCCTTGGTGATAACTACATTGTTATCTCCGAAAGCTTGAACCTTGAACTTGAGCGAGATTGTTCCGTCTGCTGGGTTTGGAGCAGTAATCTCAGGAACGTAACTCTCAGATACATAGGTAACGATTGCACCGGAAGCATAGAAGGTCTGAACA
>JBBIUG010000004.1:0-7423 GCA_037440325.1 Candidatus Nomurabacteria bacterium
TCCAACGAGAAGTAAAGAAATCTCTGTCTCTACTAGACGAGGGTGGATTAGTAGGGAGGTGAGGGTGTAGAAGGGCTAAGATTCTATTTTAGGAATCTTGTGCGGATTATGCATTTTGCATGACTTGTTAGAACAACGCTCTGGGATAGTTTTAGTTCCTTCCATCATAAGCGAACCACACAGCTTGCAAATATTTCCGGTTGGTTTTGCTTTCATGGCAAATTTACAATCAGGATAATTTGAACAAGAATAAAAAATTCCAAACCTACCACGTCGCTCCGTTATATCTCCCTTTTTACATAGTGGACATACAACTCCAGTGCGTTTTCTGGCTTCTTCTGCTTCATCTTTTTTAACATATTTACATTTTGGATAACGAGAGCATGAAATAAAAGTGCCGCTGCCATCTCGTCTTGCGCGGATAATCAGTTTTCCTCCTTTTTTCTCGCCACATTCTGGACACATTTCACCGGTTTCTTCAGGGCCCTTGAGTTCTGTGCCATCTAACATGAGCGCACCATCACAATCCGGATATCTAGAACAAGAATAGAATTTACCAGCACGAGAAAGTTTGATAATCATTTTGCTTCCGCATTTTGGACACTTTACATTGTCCGGCGCTTCACCCAAGTTTGTAGCTTTTTCCAGTTTTTCTTTTGCCTTAACATCTTTCAAAAATGGTCCATAAAAATCTTTCAAGGTTTTTTCATATTCACGTTCGCCACGAGAAATTTCATCCAACTCATCTTCCATTTCAGCGGTAAATGTATCAGAAATATAGTTGGCAAAATGTTTTTCTAAAAAGTCCGAAACCACTTCGCCCACATCGGTAGGGAACAATGTCTTGCCTTCTTTTCGAACATATTCTCTATCTTCTAACGTTTTCATTATTGAAGCATAAGTAGAAGGCCTACCAATGTCTCGCGCCTCGAGCTCTTTGATAAGTCCTGCTTCACTGTATCTGCCGGGTGGTTCGGTAAATTTCTCTTCTTTTTTCAAACCCAGTAATATTAATTTATTTCCTTCTTTGCAAAGTGGTAATTCAACATCGTCTCCCCGCGCGCCAGTGTCCACAGCTAGCCAGCCCGGGAAAAGTAAACGGGAGCCATTTGCTCCGAATTCCGGTAAATCTTCGTGATCTTTTATTATTGCTGTAATTTTTGTTTTAAGTAATTTTGCATCAGTCATTTGTGAAGAAATCGCTCGTTCCCAAATTAATCTGTAAAGTCTGTCATAGTCATCGTGTCCAGTGTGCAACTTATCTATATGTGTGGGACGAATCGCTTCGTGCGCCTCTTGAGCATTTTTTGATTTGGTCTTGTATACTCTCGCTTGAGCATATTCTTTTCCGTATTCTTTATTTACAAAAGATAATATTTGTCCCTGGGCCACGCTTGCTAGGTTCGTGCTATCGGTTCGCATGTAGGTTATGTGCCCAGCCTCGTAAAGTTTCTGCGCAATCTGCATCGTACGTGATGGAGAATATCCTAAGCGCGAGCTGGCGGTTTGTTGCAGAGTAGAAGTTGTGAATGGCGCACGGGGAGAACGTTTCTGTTCGCTCTCCTTAACATTTTTTACAAGCCAGGTGCCTTTCTCGCCCTCAGACATTATTTTTTCAACCAACTTTTCATCTCGCGGTTCTTCACTACACTCAAGAGTAAGTTTTGCTCCATTAGGTGTTTCAAATAATCCTAATATTCTCCAAAATTTTTCTGGTACAAAAGCGCGAATCTCTCTTTCACGTTCCATTATTATGCGAAGAGCAGGGGACTGTACGCGACCAGCGGAAAGTCCATATCTAACTTTTTTCCAAATAAGTCCGGACAAATCATAGCCAACCAATCTATCCAGCACCCTGCGCGCCTCTTGGGCCTTGCGCAAGGCAGTATCAATCTTGCGAGGATGTTTTAGTGCTTCTTCTACGGCTTCTTTGGTAATTTCATGAAAGGCCACACGTGTTATTGGTGCTTTCATTTTTTTATCCTGCTTGAGAAGTGTTTCGATGTGCCAGGCTATTGCTTCTCCTTCACGGTCCGGGTCTGTAGCTAAAAGTATTTCATTCGACTTTTCAGCAAGCCCTTGAAGTTCGTGTACAATTTTTTCTTTGCCTTTAGAAATTTCATAATGAGGAACAAAACCAGCTTCAATATCTATCGCTTTTTTATTAGATTTCGGCAAGTCACGAATATGTCCAACAGATGCGCGTACGGTAAAAGCACCTTCTAGATATTTCTCGATAGTCTTTGCTTTTGATGGTGATTCAACTATTAAAAGTTTCATGTTCTAGCAAGTATTACACGAAATACATTTTTTTTGCAAATATATATGTTATAATATTTATATTATAATCATAAAATATTACTATGAAAAACTTTTTCGTTATGCTCTCGCTTTTTTTATTATATGCTCTGATGGCAAGTAGTCTACTCGGAGGCTCAAATGGACAAATTTGGGAAGAAGCCGTGTCTCCTTTTCCATGGAGAATTTTCATTATTTTTTTTGTTTTTGAAATAATTATTTTTAATTGCTTCTGGCAATATAAAAAAAATTACTCGTATGCTGGACTTGCGCAAATATTGGCTGTGCTACACCTTCTTTCAGTGCCATTTTTTTTCGTTTCTGCTCCATCTATAATAGTTATATATTTCGCTACTAGTGCACCCTTGTTGGTTTCATTGCCTTTTTGTGTTGTTTTTTTTATTAACGTATTCTTCAGTGTGGTTATTTTAATAAAAAAAAGTAAAATCAATAAGATTGACACGGCCAATCCTAAAACCCCAAACTAATCTCTCCAAGTTCTTCTTTAATTAAACCTTTAATTTCCATCACGGAGAGCAGGGCATTGGCAGTCGGTATTGGCATTTTTATTGCACGGATTAAATCATCTCGCGAAACTGGCTCACGAAGTAAATCCATCACCCTTTTCTCTTCAGGCAATAAATCAAAAAATAACTTTTTTTGTTTTTCTTCGTCCTTCGGCATTTCAAAACCAAGTGCCACTAAAACATCTTCGGCACAAGTTACCGGCGTCGCCCCGGCAAGAAGCAACTTATTTGTTCCTCTTGAATTAGAAGAAAAGATTGATCCTGGCACTACTAATAGGTCTCTATTGTATTCTGTGGCAAGGCGTGCAGTAATCAGAGTGCCAGATCTTTCTTCCGCCTCTATTATAAGTACTGCTTTAGAAATCCCCGCCATGAGCCTGTTGCGCATCGGGAAACTCCACAGCGTTGCCTTGAAATCAGGTTCAAATTCTGAAAGAAAACATCCGCCCGAGCCTATCACCTCATCCATCAATTTTATGTTTGTTTTAGGATACATTGCTTCCTTTGACAATCCCGAACCGGGGAAAACCAAGGTTTGAAGTCCAACTTGCATTGCTTTTTTGTGCGCTATCGTATCTATTCCCATAGCAAAACCCGAAACAATAACTATCGGATAACCCTTAAGCCCAGCAATTATCTTTTCGCAAGCTTCTTTCCCATATGATGTAAACTTACGCGAACCAACAACAGAAAGATATATTAAATCTTCTCTGGGCATTTCACCGATTATCCAAAGATTCTCCGGAGGCTGAGGAATCTCAAGCAGGGCTTTGGGAAATTTGTTTTTGGGAAGTTTTTTGATTTCCATAGTTTTTATTATATACTATATGTATGTTAGATATAAAATTTATTCGTGAAAATAAAGACATCGTTCAAGCTGGAGCAAGGAAGAAGCACCTAGAGATTGATATCGAAAAATTAATTACCCTTGATGAAGAACGCTTAAAGATGCTTAAAGAAGTTGAAGAACTTCGGACTGAAGTAAATAGGGTTTCAAATGATATCGCTCGCGATCAAGATCCTGCGCTCAAAATCCAGCTTATTGAAGAAATGCGTACAGTAAAAGAGGACATCAAGAAAAAAGAAGAGAAACTAAAAACAATCGTTGAGGAATGGCAAAAGCTAATGATTCAAGTGCCGAATGTTCCAGACATGTCCGTTCCAGAAGGAGCGACTGATGCAGAAAACAAAGAAACAAAGGTTTGGGGAGAAATTCCTAAATTTGATTTTACTCCGAAGAACCACATCGAGCTTATGGAGAATTTGGGAATGTTAGATATTGCACGAGGGGTGAAAGTGGCTGGTTTTCGTGGATATTTTTTGAAAGGTGACGGTGCGTTGCTTCAATTCGCCCTCTGGCAATTTGTACAAGATTTTTTTGCAAAGAAAGGAGGCTTTGTGCCAATGATTACTCCAGCATTACTCAAGCGAGAAATATTTTTAGGTACTGGATATATTCCACAAGGTGAAGAAGATTTGTATAAAACACAAGATGGAGACTACCTCTCTGGCACCGCGGAGGTTGCATTAATGGGGAATTTTATGAATGAGATTTTAGAAAAAAAAGATCTACCAATAAAAATGCTTGGCTTTTCTTCCGCCTTTCGCCGCGAAGCAGGCAGCCACGGCAAAGATACAAAAGGAATCTTGCGCGTACACGAATTTTTCAAATTTGAGCAAGTAGTACTTTGCGAAGCATCACACACCGAGTCCGTGAAATTTCACGAAGAGATACAAAGAAATACTGAGGAAATTACTGAGGCCCTCGGCTTGCCATATCATGTGGTCATCAACTGCGCCGGCGACCTGGGGCTAGGACAAGTCAAAAAATATGACATAGAAGCTTGGCTTCCTTCTGAAAACACATATAGAGAAACTGGTTCCGCTAGTTATTTTCACGATTTTCAAACCCGTCGTTTGAATATTCGCTATCGTGATGACGACGGAAAAATTAAATTCGTTCACTCCTTGAATAACACCGCTCTTTCCGGTAGACCGCTCATTATGATAGTAGAGAACTACCAGCAAGCCGATGGTTCCATCAAAATTCCCGAAGTCTTAAGGAAATATATGGGGGATAGAGAATTTATAAAGAAACTAATTTAAAATGCAAAAGAGAAATGTTTTAAATTCTCCGCGTCTTTTAGAACTAAAAAGAAGCAGACGAAATATTTTTTTAAGAAAAATAATATTTTTTGTAGTCATAGCTTTAATAATTTTTTTTGGGTTAGCTTATTTTTCTCATTTAAATAGTCTAAACATCGCTGAAGTAAACATTATCGGCAATAAAGTACTCGGCACCGAAATATTAAAAACAGAAATCAACCAACAGCTTTCTGGAAAATACTTGTGGCTCTTTCCAAAAACAAATATTTTAATATATCCACAAAATACCCTGATTCATGATTTAGAAAATAAATTCAGTAGAATCAAGAAGATTAACATGTCCATAAAAAACGACAAAGTTCTGGAAGTGTCTTTGGTTGAGAGAGAGGCAAAATACTTGTGGTGCGGCATGATCCCGATAGACACTGCTGGCCAAAATGCAAATGACCAAAAGTGTTTTTTTATGGACGAGAACGGATATTTCTTTGACGAAGCTCCATATTTTTCTGATGAAGTGTATTTTAAGTTTTATGGTTTACCAGATGAAGCCGGAAAGGTAGTAGATAATCCTGTTGGCCAATATTATTGGGAAAATTATTTTGACCAATTAATCGTACTTAGAGATGCGATTGTAGGTATGGGGTTGAAACCAATATCACTTTATGCTATGGACAACAAGGACGCAGAAATAATCCTTGCCAAGGGGAACGGTGCATCCGCAGAGCCAAAAATTATTTTTAGTTTGAGTTCTGACTTTCAAAACATAGCGGAAAATTTGAAGGCAGCGCTCGGCACTGAACCCCTGCAAACAAAAATGAAAAACAAATATTCATCACTTCAATATATTGATCTACGGTTTGAAAATAAGGTGTATGATAAATTCCAATGAGCGATAACGGATTTTGGGAAAAATTGAAAAAACCTTTTTTTTGCCTTGCGCCAATGTCAGACGTTACCGACATCGCTTTTCGTACCATTTTGGCAAAATACAGCAAAAATAGAGAAAACAAGGACCGCATTGTTTTTTGGACAGAATTCGTGGCAGCTGATGGTTTATGTAATAAGCTTGCTAAAAAAAAGTTGTCTCATATTTTAGAGTTTTCAAACAGTGAAAGGCCAATAGTGGCACAGGTATTCGGAGCTAATCCGGAAAACATGAAAAAAGCATGCCAGTATATCGCCAGCCTTGGTTTTGACGGAATAGATATAAACATGGGCTGTCCCGATAAATCTGTAATAGCGCAGGGTGCCGGCTCGGCCCTAATCAGAACCCCAGCACTTGCAAGAAAAATTATTCAGGCAGCACATGAAGGTATCAAGGCAGCAGGACAGAGTGTGCCAGTGTCTGTTAAAACAAGAATAGGTTTTAACAAAGAAGATATTGATAATTGGATTCCGGAACTTTTGAAAGAAGATATTTCCGCTTTGACGATTCACTTGCGCACTACAAAGGAGATGTCCTTGGTCCCAGCAAATTGGACGCATATAAAAAAAATAAAAGAACTCATAAAAAAAAGCGGAAAATTAATCCTTCTCACTGGAAATGGAGATATAACAAGCATGAAAGACGGAGAAGCAAAAGCCAAACAATATAGCTGCGATGGGGTCATGATTGGCCGTGGTGTTTTCGGTAATCCTTGGTTCTTTTTGTTAAACGATACCCATGATGCTTCAACTGAGGAAAAACTAAAAGTTTTGGTTGAACATACCCATCTCTTTGAAAAGAAACTATCCAAGCCGAAACACAAAAGCTTTGCTGTAATGAAGAAACATTTTAAGGCCTACGTGAACGGTTTTGACGGCGCGAAAGAACTCCGCACGAAGTTGATGGAAACTGAAAACGCCAAAGAAGTTGAAAAAATAATTAACACGTTTTTGAAATAATACTTTTCGCAGGGGTTTTGAGATTGACGAACCGAAAACTTCAGGATTTTTTAAGCTTCAAAAAATCCGTACCGAAGAAAAGTTATTATTTCAAAAATATTAAATATGTAATATACTATCTCATATGCATGATTTAGCTTTATATAGGAAATACAGGCCTAAAACCTTCAAGGAAGTATTGGGACAAGAACATATTGCAAAAGTCTTGGAAAGCTCTGTGGAGACAAATAAAGTCTCGCACGCATACCTTTTTGTGGGTTCTAGGGGAACAGGGAAAACTTCTGTTGCCAGAATTTTCGCCGACTCCATTGGAGTATCTGCCAATGACCTATATGAGATAGATGCCGCTTCAAACCGAGGAATTGAAGACATTAAAGAGCTTCGCGACGGGGTACGAGTGTTGCCATTTGATTCAAAATACAAGGTCTATATTATTGACGAAGTACATATGCTCTCAAAAGATGCATGGGGAGCATTACTCAAAACCTTAGAAGAGCCGCCGAAGCACGTAATTTTTATTTTAGCCACCACGGAATTTCACAAAGTACCTGAAACAATTATTTCACGTTGCCAGGTTTTTACTTTCAAAAAGGCCTCGGATGCTGTTT
>JBBIUG010000004.1:7436-23967 GCA_037440325.1 Candidatus Nomurabacteria bacterium
TTGGATGTCGCAATGAAGGAAGGTTTTGAGCTTGATGCCGGAAGCGCAGAACTTTTGGCAATTTTGGCTGACGGATCGTTCCGCGACGGTCTTGGGGAACTACAAAAAATAATTAATTTTTCGAAAAATAAAAAAATAAAGAGGGAAGACGTAGAAAAAATTACCGGAGCACCTAAAACTACGTTAGTAAATGATTTGATTTCTGCTATTGCAAAAAAAGATTTGGAAAAGGGGATTAAAACTATCAAAATTGCCGCTGAATCGAATTTGGATATGAAATTATATTTCAAATTAATAATTCAGAAATTCCGCATGGCAGTTATCATCCGATATGCTCCGAAATTGCAGGAAGACATGGCGGGGGACTTGAACGAGACAGATTTAAAGTTTTTGAAAGATTTAGTTAAAGAAGATAAAGATGGTATGCTCCGTTCCGGCGCCTTAAGTATCCTGCTTGATGCATACCAAAACACAGACAACGCTTTTATCACCGAACTTCCGCTAGAACTTGCGCTTATAAAGATTATAAGTAAAGATAGTAATACCGGAGCAGTTTAATCATTGGGAGATCGTCTAACGGTAGGACAGCGGCCTTTGAAGCCGTGAATCTTGGTTCGATTCCAAGTCTCCCAGCAGAATTGAATTAGAGCACCCCTCGGGCAAAAAAAGAGGGAAGCGGTGTCTATGTTTTTTTAAATTGTAGGAATCTTCGCTTGCTATGTAGCTATCTTCGCAATAATTCTTCTCCTGCTCTAATCCTTTTGACAAACACAAGAAAAGTGGTATTATATATGTGACGGGTTCTTTTCCATGAACGCTAATCCTCTAGAGGGAGGGTGCGAATATGTCCTTCAAGCAGTCATTTATTCTAGAAATTCCAACTTGCCGTTTTCGAGCATTTCATAACGGAGAAGTGATTCCGGGCATCGTTCCGATTTTTTGGGACATTCTCCCAGGGGATACGTTACAATGGGTGGCAGGTGGTTGTATCACCGGCAAGGCGCTGGTGATCTCGCACACCAACGAGGAAGGACTAGAAATCGTTCCTAAGAACGACGATGGCACTCCGCGAGTTCCTGGCGCCAGGGTCACTATCAAAAAGCTGTACTAGTGGAGATCCAACGGGAGAGGAATCAGAACCTCTCCCGTTTTTTATTTTTATTTGAATTAATATTTTTTTTATACAAAACAAAAAAAGCCGTCAGGCTTTCTTTAAAGAAAATCTAACGACTTAGATTAGGGCTGCTGGGGGAGGTCCGAAGACCTCCTCCCAGCGAGTGGATGCTGCCCTGGGGCATGAGAGGCGTGAGCCTCTTGGGGGTGCCGGATTACCGGCGTCTCTATTGTGGTGTTCGGTGGAACTTAACTGGTTTTAGAATAGCATATATATAGTATTAATGCAACATGATATAATACTTCATGAAGATTTCACCATTATGGTGATATTCTTAAAACATGAAAATATTAATTGTTGAGGATAATAAAAAATTAGCAGAAAATATTAAACAAGGGCTTGTGCAGGAAGGCTATGCAGCGGATGTTATTGAAGAGGGAACAGCCGCCGAAAGACGAATATTAATCAATAGAGATGAATATGACCTGGTAATATTAGACAGAATGCTACCTGGCAAAGACGGAGTTTCTGTTTGCATGTCCTGGAGAGAAAACGGCGTAGTTGTCCCCGTGCTAATGCTAACAGCGCTCACTACTACGGATGACAAGGTTGTCGGCCTCGATGCTGGAGCAGACGACTATCTTGCAAAGCCATTTGCTTTCAAAGAACTTTTGGCGCGTATCCATGCATTGTTGCGACGGCCAAAGCAAACATTCCCTGATATTCTTAGTGACAGAGACATCAGCATTAACACAACGACAAGAACAGTAACCATCAAAGACAAACCCATTTCTCTTACCCTGAAAGAGTTTATGGTACTCGAATACATGATGCGCAACGTCGGCAAGGTTGTGACTCGCGATGAACTATATTCTCATGCTTGGGATTTCGCTGATTCATCTTTTAGTAACACTGTCGATGTGCATATAAAAAATCTAAGAAAAAAAATCCATGATAATGGAAAAATTATACAAACTGTTAGGGGGGTTGGCTATAAAATGGAAAACTAACTTCGTGAACGATGAGTTTTTCATCGCGCGAATAAGGCTCACTTTTTATTATTCCATTACGGCAATAATTATTCTGGGCGGTTCAAGTGTTTTACTGTACAACATGGTTCTTTCCAACCTATCTCAGTCGCTTTCTGAAAATATTTTTTTGAGTCCTGATGTATCGCAGACAATTTTAGACAACGCGCAAGACATCTTACTCAATCGGTTTTTGACCATTGATGGAATTATCGTTATTTTTATTATCATTTTGGGTTTCTTGTTGACCCACAAGACACTCAAACCCATCAAATCAAACATGTTGAGACAAAAAAGGTTTATCGCGGACGCCTCTCATGAGTTGCGCACTCCTACAGCCGTTATCATCTCCGGCCTGGAAGTGAATCTAAATAATAAAAAACTTGATTTTCCTTCCGCAAAAAAAGCTTTAGAAAATACACTGGGAGAAATGCGAGAATTTTCGCAATTAAGCAATGCGCTACTTGATATTTCAAAATACGATGCTGAAATAGAAACAAAAAAAGAATTGATTCAAATAAATGAATTGGTAAAAAACGTTGTTGAAAAAAATATTAGTCTTGGAAAAATAAAAGAATTAATGGTTGAAGAAAAGATAGAGTCACCTGCAATTGTTTTAGGAAATAAGATAGAGCTGACCAGAGTGTTCTTTAATATTCTTGATAATGCAATAAAATATTCCAAACAAGGAGGAAAAATTACTATTCATGATAAAACGACGGCCGGAAAATATGTATTAACTGTTAGCGATACGGGTGTCGGAGTTGAGGCAAGTATTTTAGACAAGGTTTTTGATCCATTTTTCAGGGGTGACGCATCGCATGGCACAGATGGAGCCGGACTTGGCTTAACACTATCAAAAAAAATTATTGAAGGTCACAAAGGAACGATCTCAATAAAAAGCCAGATAAATCAAGGCACCACTGTAGTCATTACTTTGCCTGTAGCTTCACGATAACTTCATTCAAACTAACTAGTATTATTCTCGTACGCTAAAGTCACGGTGTATAAATTATCAGATTTATTATTAATAACATATTTACAAATATATGAAATATAAAAAACAAATAGCAACTGGTGCGTTAGCTTTGTCCTTATTGGTCTCAGGTTCTAGCGTCTTTGCTGCGTCTCCGCAAGACCTTGGTATTAAAAATTCTCAACCAACATATCAAAGACAAAACGGAACAAACAAAAATACAAATAACCCCCTAAAAGCAAAGAAAAAGAAAACAGTAGTCGGAACCATCACTGCTATAAGTGGCACTAGTTTTACAATGGAGATAAAAAACAAAAAAACTAAGGTCGTTACCTCAGAAGATGTAATAACAGACAGCACAACTGTTATTCGAAAGAATGGGACCAAAGTTGCCATGGCCGATCTGGCCGTCGGACAAAAGGTAATTGTCGCCGGGAAATTAGACAAAACAACAAATACCATAATGGCAAAAACTGTTAAAATAGTTGCGGTAAAAAGCACCACGAAATAAACTAAATTTATTCTAATTTTTGCACAAAACCCGGTCCACGAACCGGGTTTTGTTTTGTTTAAATTGTTTAAGATAAATGCTATTATGAATATATGCTTTTGATAGATCCTATCCGCAATTTTTATGGTCGTTTTGAAAGACCCATATCGTCTTTTTCGTTAATTTTCGGTTTCGTTTTTGATGCAATTACCCTAAGACGAGTTGATACTCTTTGGGAAAATATTTGGATAATGGGTCACCTTGTAATAGTAGGTTTATTTATTTTACTCATTCATCTGCATGAAGGAGAGCCTGGAAGTGAAAAAAATCCGGAACGAGCGCATTTTTGGTATGTAAACATACTACAA
This sequence comes from Candidatus Nomurabacteria bacterium, assembly GCA_037440325.1. Taxonomy (GTDB): domain Bacteria; phylum Patescibacteriota; class Minisyncoccia; order Phycocordibacterales; family UBA9973; genus UBA9973. Next base: position 11,413 of record JBBIUG010000004.1, read on the forward strand.
TTCTTTTTTGGTGGCATTCTTTCTACATATTTAGTTTTTTATTTTCGTAGTGTTGATATATTTACCACTTGGCCGTTTCTTTTGATATTACTTGTAGCCTTTATCGCGAATGAATCCCTGAAAAGACATTATGTTCGTTTGAGTTTTCAAATTAGTTTATTTTTTCTTTCAGTCTATTCTTTTGCGATTTTTTTATTGCCGGTACTTCTGCATCAAATAGGGGATAAAATTTTTCTCTTAGCTGGGCTTGTTAGCTTGGGAATTATTTCAGTTTTTATCGCTGTTTTGTTTTATTTTACCAGGGAGAGATTTACCGAAAGTAGAAAACTAATAATATCACTGATTCTGGGGATTTTAATTTTAGTCAATGTTTTATATTTTACTAACCTTATTCCGCCCATTCCGCTCTCTCTCAAAGACGCTGGAGTCTATCATTCAATTCAAAAAAACACAGCCGGTAACTATGTTGTGACATATGAGGATCATGGCTGGAAAGAATTTTTCGAGTTATACCCGAATTTCGAAAAGGTACCAGGCGTGCCAGTTTATGCATTCAGCGCTATATTTTCTCCAACAGATCTAAATCTCACCGTCGTGCATGAGTGGCAATACTATGATGAAAATCAAAAGAAATGGATAACCGACAAAGAAATATATCTATCTGTGGTGGGCGGGAGAGACGAGGGTTTCCGCACTTATTCCATGCGTTCAAACCTCACGGCGGGGAAGTGGAAAGTAAATATCAAAACAACCCTGGGTCAAACAATCGGACAACTCAGGTTTAACGTTTTGCAAACCAACAACGAACCAGCACTTTTAACAGAAATAAAATAATACCTTTAACTAAAGTGTTATAATAATTATTATGTGTGGAATATTTGCCTATACTGGGAATAAAGAGGTGCTGCCAATCTTGCTCGATGGGTTAACTTCACTTGAATACCGGGGATATGACTCAGCCGGAATTTTTATACCAGAAAGTGGAGCGATAAAAGCAGTAGGCGGAGTTGATAATTTAAAATTAAAGATAAAAACAAATCTACTTGGAAAAAGTGGAATTGCACACTTGCGCTGGGCAACGCACGGCGAGCCGACAGAAATAAATGCTCATCCGCATTGCGACTGCACTGGACAAATTTGGATAGCGCACAATGGCATTATTGAAAACTATAAAGAGCTAAAGAATGGTTTACTTAAAAAGGGATGTATTTTTGTTTCTTCCACTGACACTGAAGTATTGGCACACCTTATTGAGCAATATTTAAAAGAAAAAAATGATTTTGAGAAAGCAGTAATTGGCGCGCTGAATGAAATCAAGGGCACCTACGGCCTTGCAGTTTCTTACAAAAAAGAGCCTAAAAAAATTATTGCCGCTCGCCATGGAGCTCCAGTTGTCATTGGTCTTGGAGAAAATGAAAATTTTGTTGCCTCTGACCCGTCTCCGATTCTAAAGCACACAAAGGATGTAATTTTTTTAAATGATGGCGAAATTGCCATTATTACCCCTCAAAAACACCTTATTTACAATTTGGACAATGTTCAGATTGATGGCAAAAGACAAACAATCGAATGGGAAGCGGAGCTGGTAAAAAAGAACGGTTATGAGCATTTTATGCTAAAAGAAATTATGGAAGGGCCCGAAGTAGTAGAAAATGCTATTCGCGGTCGACTAATTGAGGATGAGGGTTTGGCTAAACTGGGTGGCTTAGAAACAGTAGAAGACAAATTGCGTCAAATACAGCGTATCATTATTGTCGGTTGTGGTTCAGCTTATTATGCTGGGCTTGTGGGTGAATACATGATTGAAGAATATGCCGGGATCCCCGTCGAGGTTGAAGTTGGTTCTGAGTTTCGTTATCGTAAACCAATCATCGACGAGAATACAGCTCTTCTTGCCATATCACAATCAGGCGAAACAGCAGACACCCTTGAAGCAATAAAGGAAGCGAAAAGAAGGGGTGCTCTTACTCTTGGTATTGTTAACACCGTTGGCTCTACTATTGCAAGAGAAACTGATGCAGGGGTATACAACCATGCTGGACCTGAAATTAGTGTTGCTTCAACAAAGGCCTTTGTCTCTCAACTAACTACGCTTACACTTTTTGCACTATTCCTGGGACGACAACGAGGAATGTCTCTTTCTACGGGTCAACAAATTGCAAGAGAAATTAAACTTTTACCGGAAAAAATCAAAATAATTTTGTCAGAAAAAGATTTAATCAAAAAAATTGCTCAAAAATACTCCGCAACGCGTGATTTTCTTTTTATCGGCAGAAAATATAATTATCCTATTGCCCTTGAAGGTGCGTTAAAACTTAAAGAGGTATCGTATATTCATGCCGAGGGCTACGGAGCGGGGGAGATGAAACACGGGCCACTTGCTATGATCAATGAAGATTTCCCGACAATTGCCATTGCCCCCCAAGACAGTGTTTACGAAAAAAATATATCGAATATTCAAGAAATAATAGCACGAAAAGGAAAAGTAATAAGCGTTACTACAGAGGATGGTGACGAGTTGAAAAATTTATCTGACGCAGTAATAGTCGTGCCAAAAACTCATGAAATATTATCGCCAATTTTATCTGTCATTCCGCTTCAATTTTTTGCTTACTATGTCGCTATCAGTCGTGGGTTAAACGTTGATCGCCCAAGAAACCTAGCAAAGTCAGTAACAGTAGAATAGTCTGCAACTATTAACTTTTTTGCTGATATCTTCGTAAAAGATTTTCTATAGTTTGCCCGGTGTATAAAATCGTTTTTAAATTTGGATATTTTGCGTAATCAAGGTTTTCAAAATGTTCATTTTTATCGTCTATAAAAATTACTTTTTCGTTCTTATGCTTAGTACATATTTTTTCTACAATGAATTTTTTACTTCTTTTTACAATAAAAATCTTTGAAAATAGTGTAGCTACATTAATAGCTTTTATTTTACCTAGTTGGTGGTCTTTATCACCAAAAGTTACCAGATAGCAATTACTCTTTCCTAATTTTTTAATTAATTTTACTAATTTTTTGTTACCGAATTTTTTGCTATCTTCCATGATCTGCTCGTGTAATTTTTCTGCACGAATTTTTTTTATTTTGCAATGGTAAAATAGCACTGATAAATAGTTTCTAAGTGAAAACCCCTTTGTCCGAACTTTTTTGTAATATTCAATTGCTACTTCCTCGGATATTCCTATCTTGCTTAATGATGAATACATATGTTTTTTGAATTGAGTCGTATCATTAAACAAAACATCATCAAAATCAAAAATGTATTTCATGTTAATTATTAATTATATTTAACATACAATCAGCAAGTTTTTTGGAGTCATGACGAATAAATCCCTTTACACTAGAAATAACATCCGCGGAAGATTTTTCAAAAACTAAATGAGACAAAAGTGGAACTCGTTGAACACGAACATCTTTAAAATCATCCTCAATCAACACACCTGCGCCTTCTTTTAATTTATAACGTTCTATTTGCGATAGAGATGGCTCTTCATTGTTTACTAATACGATGTCAATTAATTTTCTAAGATATTTTTCTATATCATTTACATAATTGCTAACTTTCCAACCAGTGGTATGGCCCAATTTGTTGGTTAAATTTATCGGAAAAATTATTTTAGCCTTAGACTCAATAAGCGCCTCTTTAAAACCTGCAACAATAAGATTGGGAATCAAAGAGCAATAATAATTGCCGGGGCCCAAGATAATATAATCCGCTTCCAAAATTGCGCGTTTTGCATTTTCATTCAAAGCCACGTCATTTTTATAGAAAATTTTCTGTATACCTATTTCGTCCAATTTTGAATGATTAATTTTATTTTCGCCTTCGATCAAGGTGCCATCCATAAGTAGAATAGAAAGAGTGGCTAGATTGTTTGTCACTGGAATTATTTTACCTTTGACCTTGAGTATTTCTGAGGCTACCTCAACTCCTTTAACGAAATCATTGGTAACTTTTTCTAAGGCCGCTAATAATATATTTCCGAAATTGTGTCCCTTCAAAACTCCTTCGTTGAATCTGTAATTCATCAGTTTCCGAACGATATCACTGTGCTCAGATAAGGCCACTAAACATTGCCGAACATCACCGGGAGGCAAAACACCAAGCTCGTCGCGCAAGACTCCAGTAGACCCGCCGTCGTCTGCCATTGAAACTAGAGCGGTTAAAGAAACATCTGGAAGATTTTTCAATCCAGAGAGAATCGTATAACTTCCTGTTCCTCCACCAATCGTGACGATTTTTTTCATAGATATTATTTTATCAAAAAAGTGGAGTTTTTCCAAAAATGCGTGTAATATAAAGAAATGTTAATAAGAATTGCCGCTTCATTTTTGCTTCTATTTTCCATGCTTTTTATGCCTTTTTGTGTAACGGCACTGCTGGCTTTAACGGGCATAATTTATTTTACATTTTATTGGGAAGTAGCGGTAATCTTTTTTTTATCAGATTTATTATACGGAACAAAGGAAGCAAAATTTCATGGGGAAATATTTATCTTATTTTTTGTAGTTCTCTTTGTTGTTCTGTTAGCAGAAATTTTAAAAAGGAAATTAAAATTTTATAAATAGAAATTAAATGATAACGAGGATTATAAAAAAAAATAAACTTAAAAATAAAAACTCATTTGTAGAACCAGATGAAATTTTTCTTGATTCAAAAAATTTGCAAAATTTTGACAGACAACAGTTTGAAGGAAGAATAGAAAAACCAATTCCAAAGAGAACAATCTGGTTGCTCGGTATATTATTTATATTAATCGTAGCAACGTTTAGCACTCGTCTGGGTTATCTTCAGATACACAAAGGGGAGGCTTATTTTGCGCGAAGTCAGAATAATGTTTTGGAAAAAGCTGTCATCTTCACTGATAGAGGAATAATTTATGATCGCAACAAGGTAGAATTGGTGTGGAACAAAAAAGAAGACAATAATCCTATTTCTATTCGTGCATATTTAACTCCAGGTTTTTCACATCTGTTAGGGTACGTTAGTTATCCAACGATGGATAGCTCCGGAAACTACTGGCAAGGTGAATTCATAGGCAAAGATGGATTGGAAAAAAAATACAATGATTTACTGAAGGGTGAAAATGGATCAAAAATAATAGAAACCGATGCTCTTGGAAAAATTTCATCCGAAAATATCGTTAACTCTCCAAAACAAGGAACTGATTTGGTGACCTCAGTTGACTCCAGGGTTCAAAAAGAATTATTTACCTTGATTAAAAGTCTTTCAGAAAGTAGAAATTTTACTGGTGGTTCAGGGGTATTAATGGATGTAGAAAATGGAGAAATTTTAACTTCTACTAGTTTTCCAGAATATAACTCAGAGATATTATCTTTTGGGAAAAATGCTTCCGAGATCAATAATTATTTAACTGACAAAAGAAAAGTTTTTTTAGACAGAAATATTTCTGGTTTGTATACTCCAGGATCTATCGTTAAGCCATTTTTCGCCTTGGGGGCCTTGGCGGAAAATGTTATTGACCCTAATAAAAAAATTCTATCAACCGGTTCTATTTCGATTCCCAATCCATATTTCCCTGATCAAAAAACCGTTTTCAAAGACTGGCAAGCAAATGGCTGGACAAATATGATGGAAGCGATAGCCGTATCATCTGACGTGTATTTTTATGAGGTTGGGGGAGGATTTGAAAATCAAAAGGGTCTTGGCATAGTAAACCTGGAAAAATATGCAAAACTTTTTGGACTTGGAGAAAAAACTGGAGTTGATTTACCAGACGAAAAGGGCGGCACAATTCCAAGCCCTGAATGGAAAGCAAAATATTTCAAAAATGATCCGTGGCGAATAGGGGATACTTATCATACGGCTATCGGTCAGTATGGCTTCCAGGTAACTCCAATGGAGATGGCTCGAGCTGTCGGAGCAATTGCAAATGGTGGACGATTATTAACTCCACACCTACTGCTCAACGATACGACAAATGAAAAATTATTTTCTTCCGTTGATCTTAATAGCTCGTATTTTGATACCGTACACCAAGGGATGAGAATGGCGGTAACTTCAGGAACAGCATCTTCACTCAATGTCCCATATGTGCAAGTTGCGGCTAAAACCGGTACTGCTCAAGTCGGTCTTGCAAAAAATAAAGTCAACTCTTGGGTTATCGGCTTTTTCCCATATGATAAACCGAGGTATGCCTTCGCTGTCATGATGGAAGCTGGCCCATCGGCAAGCGGAAGCGGAGCCGCGGCTTCAATAATGGGCCAGCTTTTGAGTTGGATGTCCACGAACACCCCAGAGTATTTTGGACAACAACCATAGTAATATTTATAGTATTTTATCATTTTGCTTTCATTGCCATTTTTGCTATAATGGCGGAATGAGTAAAGCAAGAATAATTTTCATTTTTGGTGTATGGGTGGCGATATTGCCGTATTTGGGATTTCCAACCACCTGGAAGAGTATTTTGTTTACGTTAACAGGATTAGTATTAATATATTTTAGTTACACTTTTCACCAAAAAAATTCTAAATCAAAAGAAAAACAAGAAATAAATTTTGATAATTTCAGAGAGAACCATGACTTTCGTGAAAATAATTCCGAAGAGGGGAGAGAAGAACAAAAAGAAAATATAATTTAAAAATAAAAGAATAATGCAAAATTTTACTAAAACGAAGTATTTTTCTATAACTATTTTGTTGGTGTGTTTATCGTTTGTTCTAGGCATATATATTGGAGACAATAATAGTTCTGAAATTGCAAAAGTCACCGGAGTTTCCAACAAAGAACTTCAAGTCACAACGGAGGCTGATTTTTCTCCATTCTGGAAAGCATGGAACACGATGAGTGAAAAATACCCAACAGTTAGCAAAATATCCGATCAAGATAGGATTTATGGTGCTATTTCAGGCCTCGTAAGCTCGTTAAATGACCCTTATAGCGTGTTTTTTAATCCAGATGACACAAAGTCCTTTGAAGAGCAAATTGCCGGTAATTTCGATGGTATTGGCATGGAGGTGGGAATAAAAGACAAGATACTCACGGTCGTTGCGCCGCTTAAAGATACGCCTGCCTATAAGGCTAATATCAAGTCTGGGGACAAAATTTTAAAAATTGACAACGCCGTCACTACCGGCCTTAGCATTGATAAAGCGATAAAATTAATCCGTGGGCCAAAGGGAACATCCGTAACTCTTACTATTTACCGTCAAGGGATAGAACAACCACTCGAGATAAAAATTATTCGAGACACGATTAATCTGCCTACCCTTGATACCGAAATGAGAAAGGATGGCATCTTTGTAATTAAACTTTATAGTTTTTCTGCAAACTCGGCTGATCTTTTTAGAAACGCCATAAAAGTATTTTTTAACTCCGGAAGCGATAAACTTGTCCTTGATCTACGCGGTAATCCTGGGGGCTATCTGGATGCAGCAGTTGATATGTCTAGTTGGTTTTTAAAGAGCGGGAAGGTAGTTGTAACTGAGGACTACGGAGGCAACAAACAACCTGTAATCTTCAGGAGCAAAGGATACAATATATTTAACGATAAATTAAAATTTGTAATACTGATTGACGGCGGATCTGCGTCCGCTTCAGAAATCTTGGCGGGTGCAATGCAAGATAATGGGGTTGCAAAATTAGTTGGTTCGCAGAGTTTCGGAAAAGGATCAGTGCAGGAAGTTGTTAATCTTACTTCTGATACTATTTTAAAAATTACAGTTGCAAAATGGTTGACTCCAAACGGAATTTCTATTTCTGAAAAAGGTTTAACTCCAGACTACGTGGTAGATGTAACGCAAAAAGACATCGATGCAAAAATAGATCCGCAAATGAACAAAGCGGTAGAATTATTATTAAAATAATAAAAAATGCGCGTAATATTTTTACAAGATGTGCCGAGAGTTGGCAAAAGACACGACATAAAAGAAGTTAATGACGGTTATGTAATGAATTTTCTAATTCCAAGAAAACTTGCAGAGGTTGCGACCCCGAAGGCGATTGCCGATTTGGAAAAAAGAAAGAAAAATATTGAAATCGAAAGGGAAGTGCAAGAAGAACTTCTAATGAGGAATCTCGAAGAGATTAGGGGCAAAGTTCTAAGGATTAGCGCTAAGGCTGATGAAAAGGGGCATCTATTCTCGGGCATCCACAAAAAAGAGATATCCGAAGAAATGAAACGCCAAAATCACGCAGACATTAGCGAAGAATTTATTGTTTTAGAAAAACCAATCAAGGAAATCGGTGAACATGAAATACCAATTTCAATAAAAAATAAAAAATCCTCGTTCAAACTAATAATCGAAAAAAAATAAAAACCCCCGAGAGGGGATTTTTATTTTAGATTAATTTGAATTTACATAACGTTAACTGTTTTCTTAACTGCAGTCTTACCGTTAAAGGATGTTTTACGTTTAGAGCCAAATTTGACCGTGCCGGCCTTAAGAGCGAAAAGAGTATGATCTTTACCGGTAGATACATTAGTGCCCGCTAAAATAGCCGTACCACGTTGTCGGATAATAACTGAACCAGGTTGTGCCTTTTGACCATCAGCAAGCTTAACGCCTAGGTATTTTGGTTGTGAGTCTCTTAAATTTTTCGCGGTCCCGCCGGCTTTTCTATGTGCCATATCGATTTATGTTATAATTTAATGCATTGAGAGTATAAACAATTCTATGGAAAAAATCAAGCGTTTTATTGAAAGCGATAAGGTAAAAGATATTTTGGTGGTCATCATCGTGATTTTGGTGGGCTTAGGTTCATTTGAGCTAGGCAGACTATCCAAAGAAAGCCATTCTCAGGGCGTTAAAATTGAATATTCCGACCCAAATCAGGTAAATGGGGTAATCCAAGCTTCGAACGTTATTTCGGGCGTCAACACAGCTACTTTAACTTCAGCTTCAAATTCTGCGGGAAAAAATTTCTTTGCTTCAAATCGGGGAAGTAAGTACTACACAATCAGCTGTTCTGCCGGCAAAACAATCAAACAAGAAAATCGAGTATGGTTTACGACAGGGGAAGAAGCAGAACAAGCAGGATATGCGCTTTCCAGTTCATGCCAATAAAACACATGCGTGTCGCACAATATATCTTTGCGACACTATATATTTATTATATAAGACCATTAAGCAACGGCTAAGCACTTCCCCGGTAATTAACAAAATTAATTGGTTGGATTGGGTTTGCTGGTTGTAGGATTACTATTTTCTTTCTTCGTTTCGTTTGTTTTAGAAATAATTCCATTCAAAAATTTTGAAAAAGGTTCTTTCAAATGATTCTCCCAGAACGTTTTTAGCCCTCCCCCAACATAATTAATATTTTCCTGTCCGGAAGGGCTTTCTACGATAGATTTGATGTTAATGCGAAAGTAGCTAAGTACTAAAATAACAACGACTCCAAAAACGATGACCCCCAATATACTCATCCCGCGTTGTTTATTTAAATTAATCATTTGGTTTAATTATTTAGAACAAGCCTCTCAAAAAATCAGCTACCCAGTGAAAAAGTCCTGCAATCCACTCAAAAATATCAGGAATAGTTATTCCAAAATATTTCATTACGATTAGAATGACAATAATTAATATTATTATTTGGATAAATCCGCCCTTTTTATTGTTTATATTATTTTTCATACTTTATATATTGTAACACAAAATATCTGTTCAAACAAGAAAGTATCTTAGTGCGACGATGGTAAATAATACGTAGGATCTAGATATGCATTGGTCGGAGCTACTGGCTGGGTCAAGACCTTACCTGGACATGATTTGCTAGGAAGACTTTTTATCTCTGCAGCATCGGGAGCATAAACCGAAACGTGCAAGTGAGGGCCGGTAGAATAGCCCGTGTTGCCACTATAAGCAACGATTTGGCCCCTAGTTACCTTTTGCCCTTTGCTAACCTTGATAAGCGATAAATGCCCGTACGCGCTCGATAATCCGTTGTCGTATTTAATAAGAGTAAAACGTCCAAAAGAGGCTCCTGGACATTGTAAATCCGTATCTCCTGTGCCTGAGACCACGCCGTTGGCCATGGCTCTAACTGGAGTACCCACCGCAGCTCTGAAATCTACTCCATAGTGAAAAGATCCCCAACGTGGCCCAAACGGCGAGGTTATTAGAACTGAATCAAGCGGCCAAGAAAAAACGCCTGCCTTCGGTAATTTTGATGGATCCAAAATGTATTTAAGTTGAGACTCATAATCACGAAGCTCTTTTTCCAGCGCATCTTTTTGGGCTAATCTGTTTTGCAGAATTTTCTGATAATTTGCTTCATCATTTTTTGTTTGTTCCAGAAGTTTCTTTTTTTCGTTTGTATTTTGTACAACGATTTTTTTCTGATCAGCCAATTCTGATTTTAGCGACAATAATTCATTCTTGGCATCGATGGTTACTTTTCTGGTATCTTCGAGCTCTCCCTTTACTTGTTTTAGCTCCGTAGTGTTGTTACGCAAACTTTCTTGTATGGTTATTGCATTATCGATATCATTCCAGGCAACGGAAAAATCATCACTCGAAAGTATTTTTGACAGCATACTTCCATTTTCATATTCATTTATTTCTTTTATACTAAGAGAAATAGCCTCAGTGTTGTTTGTTATAGAAACCTCTTTCGTGCCTATATCGCGACTTAAGTTTTGTATCTTAAGAGTAGTTTTATCGATTTTGTTTTGGGTTACCGCTATATCTGCATTCAACTTTTTTGTGGTTAAATCAAGTCCTTTGATAGAATTGCTGAGAGAATTTTTCTGTTGCCCAATATTATCAAGTTGTGCCTGATACGACGCTATTTCTTTTTCTAGTTTTTTGATATCCGCATCTTTTCCCGAAATAATATTTTGAATTTCCGCGGCTGTTTGCGCGAGAGAAAAACCAACAGGAACAATTAATATAGTAAGTATGATTAATATATTAAATAGCTTTTTGTAGTCTTGATAAGGTTTCATTTTTACCTAAAATTGAAGCAATAATAAAAGGGTCTGGTGATTTATCTAATCCAGAAAGAGCATATCGTACGGGGTGAAGCAGCTCTCCCCTGCTCTCTAACCTATCCGCCAACGGCATCAAGGCATCTTTTATTTTTTCTTGAGAAAAATTATTTTCATCTATTGCGCCAAGCGCGTTCATTGCAAGTTTTAAATTTTCAATTATTTTATCTGGCAAGGTATTTTTGAAAATTAATTTTTGCCTATCATATTCTGGCTGTTTAGCGAAAAAAGACAGCTCCCCTTTCTCAACCATTTCTTTAATATCTCCCCATTTCGAAATTCTTTCGAAGATTATCGGGGCAAGTTTTGGATTTTGTAATTCTTCTGGCAACCATTCTAAAATATTTTTTTCTATTTCTTCCCGGGTGAGCATCTTCATGTGTTCCTTGTTCAACCAATCTAGTTTGTCATCATTCCACTGCGCTCCTGATTTTTGGATTCTCTGCACATCAAAAACGTTGATCAACTCGCTTACTGTAAAAATTTCTTTGTCGCTTTTAGGATGCCATCCTAAAAGGGAAAGGAAATTCACAATAGCTGATGAAATATAACCCTCCTCTTTGTATTCGAGGGCGTCTTTTGCACCGTCCCTTTTTCCCAATTTTTTGTTTCCATCTTTCCCCATTATGTGTGGCAAACAAACAAAGATTGGAGGATTTATTTTTAGCGCCTCGTACAAGGATAGGAATTTGGGTATTGAAGAAATATATTCTTGCCCACGAACAACATGCGTGATCCCCATTTCGATATCGTCTACAATGTGACAAAAATTATAGGTCGGGTAGCCGTCGCTCTTGATTAAAATAAAATCGTCTAATGCCTCCGGCCCCGCTGATAAATCTCCAAAAACTACGTCATGCCAATGATAGCTCTTTATCTCCGGCACCTTAAAGCGAAGGGGCTTGCTGCCGTCCCATTTTTCAAATTTTTCTGGTCGATGTTCTCTGTATAGAAAAGCTCTTTTTTCTTGTTCCGCTTTTCTTCTAAATTGTTCAACTTCTTCCGCAGTGTACGGATCAGGATACGCCAAGCCCTGTTCGATTAAATTGAGGGCGTATTTCTTATATAAATCTAGCCTTTCGGATTGCGTATATGGACTATGAGGTCCGCCAACACTAGGACCTTCGTCCCAATCAATGCCAACCCATTTCAGTACCTTTAAAATATGCTCTGTCGCGCCCGGTACTTCTCTTTCTTTATCGGTATCCTCAATTCTTAAAATAAAGTTACCGTTGTTTTTTCTCGCCAAAAGCCAGGCGTAAAGCGCAGTTCGCAAATTGCCAACATGCATAAAACCGGTCGGACTTGGCGCAAATCTTGTTACGACTTTGTTTTCTTCCATCTTTATATAATAGCACAAATTATTTTTCGTGACCGAGGGCGATGTTTATCAGTTCTCTTGCGATTTTTTCGGCTGCTCCGGGGTGACTAAAGTCTTTTGCATTTTGGGACATTTGCTCGTAGCCGGCTTTGTCATTCAAAATTCTTTCTATTTCTGAGCTTAAAATATTGGCTGTCATATTCATTTCCTCAACCACGCTACAAGCTCCTGCTCTGGCATAATTGAAGGCATTTTTTCTTGAATGATCCGCGTTTGAATTCG
>JBBIUG010000005.1:0-19731 GCA_037440325.1 Candidatus Nomurabacteria bacterium
GTAGTTTAAAAATACTTGCAGTCATAAAATAGTAAATTTAACCGGGTCCGCCCGCTCGGGATCGAACCGAGGACCTTCTCCTTAAAAGGGAGCTGCTCTACCAGCTGAGCTACGGGCGGATAATCAATCCGTAATTTAAACAAACTACAGACGGAATGTCCTGATAATACCACAATTCTAAAATGCTTCAAGCAAAAACTGCTCTAGTGCTGCTTCCGCGTCCTTTCCTTCTTTGCGGGCCTCGGGCAACAAACAAGAAAGTCGAGCAGCAAAATCTTTGAGTTGTTGTTCTGTAAATTTACTGAAATTTCTTTTTAAAATCAAATCCTTGATTTTCCAAAAAAGAACGCCAACGATTTCTTCCAAACTTACTCCCGCGTCCATTGCCTGTCTGAAATAGATCCACGTGTTTAGTTTGTCTTTGTTAGCAAAAGCATTCGCCACCAAAAAATTGTCATATTTTTCTTTCTTTTCTTTCGGCAGTTCAAAAATGTTTATTTCCGCTCTAGCCTTTTTAAAAAGATCCAGAACAGCTTTGTTTTGTTTGCCTTCCAAAAAAACAAAAGAGTTGTTTGATCCGCCCATTAGGTCTAACTTTTCTAAAACAAAACTCCTGGTTTCCTCGTTTTCTAAAATTCCAACGAAGACAACAACACACAAGGCCGAAAAAAGACTTGCTCCGGAATATAAACTCTCAACCTGCATCGGGTCAAAAGTATTTCTGCTTATTGAAAAAACTTCAGTGCCCGCGGAAATAGATTTTATGAATTTTTCATAACTTAAAACTTTGTTTTTTGTGTCGTCGCCAGAAAAAAGATAAATCATAACTAAAACTTAACAATTTTTTTATAGGCTCGATACGGCGCGCCATATTTTTCTTCAAGAATTTTTTCTTGCTTATCTAGAAAAGTATATTTCGCGAAAACATAAGACACAAAGGCAAAAATTATCACAAAAAATGCATCAATAATCATCCCAAAACCAATCATTAAAAAGAAAAGCCCCCAGTGGGTAGGCCCGCGGGTATATTTATATGGTCCTTTATAAAAAGTATCTTTAGTAATTTCATCTTTTTTAAGATGTCTGGAAGTTTTTTGAGCCCACACGATTAATGCCGTTCCAAGAATTAAAAACAGCGCTCCCACTGGTGCCATTAAAAAATTACCAGAAACCTTAAAATTAAAGAACAAGTCCAGAGAAATGCCGGCGATAAAAAAAATAAAATATACCGTATAAGAGTGCGCTAAAACCTTATGTACACTGCCCTTGGAGGTGTGGTTGTGGTTATGGTTTTCCATTTATTAATTGTACCCCTTGTGCTTCTTTTCACAAAGCTTCATCTTGAAGCGGCCGCAGGGCATTTATTTAACTTCCATAAAATTGCTTCCCGAACCTGAATGTACTTCAAGGGGAATATCGGTTTTATAGTGTAAATATGATCTACCGAGGACGTCTTCCATTGCGTGTTCTATTATTTCGTTTGCCTGCGCTAAAACATTTTCTTCTATTTCGTAAACAAGTTCATCGTGAATTTGGAGAACAAGGTGTGTTTTTTCTAATAGTCCAGCCTTTTTTAAATCCTCTTCCACAAACCTGATAGCTAGTTTGATAATGTCCGCCGTTGCGGTCCCCTGGACCGGAGCGTTCATCGCAGTCCGCTCAGCCATGTTTTTTAAAAAAAGAATTCTCGATTTTATGTTCGGAAAATATCTGCGTCTTCCAAACAATGTCTCAGTGTAAGAATTTTTAACAGCATCATTTTTTACTTTTTCTAAATAATCTCGTACCCCAGAAAATTGATTAAAATAATTGTCGTAGAATTTCTGTGCCTCTTCTCGCGTACCACCGAGGTTTTTTTTGAGCGCCGAAACACCCATGCCATAAATAATGCCAAAGTTTATTACCTTCGCCTTGCGTCTCATTTCTCTGTCAATTTTTTCTATTGGGACACCAAAAACAAAAGAGGCTACGCCTGAATGAATATCTTTTTTTTCTTTGAAAATTTGCGCCATTTTTTTGTCTTTGGAGAGCATCGCAACAACACGAAGTTCTATTTGGCTATAATCAAAAGCAGCTAATTGGCTCCCTTCCTTGGCGATAAAACCACCACGTATTTTTTTCCCAACTTCTGTTTTAATGGGTAAGTTTTGCAGATTTGGATCTTGAGAAGAAAATCGTCCTGTCGTGGTATTGTTTTGCAAAAATTTGGCGTGTAGTCGTCCATCTTCCGCAACCATTTTAGGAATGACATCTATATAAGTAGAAAGTAATTTTTGTAGTTCTCGGTAGGCCAAAATTTCTTTGATGATTGGGTTGTTCTCTTCTAATTCTTCCAGAATTGAAACTTTTGTGGAAAAAGAACCGCTCGAGCTCTTCTTTTTTCCAGATTTTATACCCATTTTTTCAAAAAGCACTTCTCCTAATTGTTTTGGGGAATTTATGTTGAATTCTACACCGGCCAACTTATATATTTTATCTGTTAGCTTATCGAGTTCGGTGTGATATTCTTTTGATATCTTTTCAAAATATTTTTTATCTATTAATATTCCATAGTCCTCCATCTCTTTCACAATCGGGATGATTGGCTTTTCTATTTCTTCATACACTTTATCCAGTTTTTGCTCTTTTAATTTTTCAAAAATATGTTTATAGGCGTCGTTAAAAGATTTCGTTTTAGCATAAAGTAAAATATCATCCAGTCCCGGGTTGGAAATGTCGGAATTAATCAACCAAAGTGCGATACTGGCTTCTTGCAACCTTTCCCTGTCTATTTCTTTTTCTTTCTCCGGCAAAGGATTTTGAGAAACGTGGGTCCCCTGTCTTGTGTCTCCGAGGGTGTAGTTTCCAAAATCCTTTGCTGGAGAACCGTTGTTTAAAAAATTTTTCAGCCGCGCGAACAAACTCCTAAATTCAAAGGTCGTAAAAATTTCCTCTACTTTTGTGGGACTGATGTTTTTCCAAAACGTTTTTTCCGGTAAAACAAAGTTTATCGGAACATCGGTACGAATGGTCGCAAGAGTTTTAGAAAACAGCGCCTCTTCTTCGTTATTTTTAAGAAGCTCAATCATTCTTGGACTAATTCCAGCCTTCGCGAAAGAGTCTTCGTCCTTTTTTATTTTCTTGTAAATTTCTTCAATAGTCCCGAATTTAGAAATCAAAATTTCTGCTGTTTTTTCACCGATTCCCTTAATCCCAATGATGTTGTCTGAAGGGTCACCTCGAAGTCCTTTATAGTCGGGCAAAAGTTTCGGCTTGAAATGAAATCTTTTTATTACCGCTTCTTCGTCATATAGAATGGTGTCATTAATTCCCCTTTTTAGGGTATATACTTGAACTTTTTTGTCGTCGATTAATTGCATTGTGTCCATATCTCCGGAAGCAATAATTATTTTTATGTTTTTGTTTTCTTTGTACTTTTCAACAATTGTTCCCAAAATATCATCGGCTTCGAATCCTGGTGCGTCATAAATCGGAATGTTAAAACCACCAAAAATCTGCCTAGAACTTTTGAGTTGAGAAACAAGGGCGTCGTCAGCCTTCACCCTTCCCGCCTTATAACCTTCATATGTCTCATGCCTGAAGGTTTTTTGAGGCAAATCATAACAGGCAATGATATAGTCGGGCTTTAGTTCGGTAATAATTTTCATGAGCATGCTTGAAAGACCGTACAGAGCACCCGTCGGTTCCCCTTTTGAAGACAAAAATTCCGGCAGAGCATGATAAGCTCTGTGAATAATCGCGTGCGCATCAAGCAAGACTAGTGTTTTGTTGTTTTCTTCCGATTTTTTACTCATCTCTTAAATTATACCATCTAAGACATGCTGAAACATTTATTTTGAATTATATGAGCGTATCGGTTATACTTTATAATAAATGGCTACCTTTAATGAAGAAAAGCAAAATAGACAACTAGATGAACTGCATAAACAAGAAGAAGAGCAGTTGGTAGCCACTCTGGCGGAAGCAAAATATCATTTACCATACGTCGACCTGTCTCGAATGAGCATAGACAATGAAGCCCTTCGGGCCATCTCCGAAAAAGACTCTAGAGAAATGAACGTGGCGCCTTTTAAGCTTTTTGGAAAAAATATTTTTGTCGCGCTGCGTTCTCCCAACGACGACCTTTTAGGAAAACTTAAAGAAGACATGGAAAGGAAAAATTTAATTCCTACTTTTTACATGGTTTCCTCGGCTAGTATAAATAAAGTTTGGGACCGTTATAAAGAAATTTCCATGGCAGAAAGTTCTCGAGTTGGAGGAGTAGATATTTCTGGAGAAGTTTTAAGAGAAACGTCAAAGAAAATCCAAAAAATGCAAGACGTTCAAAAAATGGTCACGGAGGCTCTAGAAGGAAACAAAATTCATAAAATATCCCGTTTGCTTGAAATAATTTTGGCCGGAGCTATCGCGATCAAGGCATCCGACATACACATAGAACCAGAACAAGAAAGGGGCAGACTACGACTTCGTCTCGATGGTGTGCTACAAGATACAAACTTTTTTGGACTGGAGGTATACCGTCTACTCAACTCCCGTATTAAACTTCTCTCCGGAATGAAGTTAAATTCTAAAATAGCCCAAGACGGAAGATTCAGTATTATTGAAGGAAATGACGAAATAAGCATTCGTGCCTCACTCATCCCCGGCGCCTACGGAGAATCTATCGTGATGCGTATTTTGGACCCAAAATCCATACAAGTAAAACTTGAAGAAATCGGGATAGAAACTTTTCTTTTTTCTGTAATCCAAGAAGAAATAGCAAAACCAAACGGTTTAATTTTAGTTACTGGACCAACTGGTTCTGGAAAAACTACTACCCTTTATGCTTTTCTTCGAAAAATTTATTCAGCGGAAATAAAAATAATAACCATTGAAGATCCGGTGGAATACCACTTGCCTGGAGTAACTCAAACACAAACAAATGAAGAAAAAGGGTACACTTTTGCGGAAGGACTTCGTTCTGCTTTGCGTCAGGATCCTGATGTTGTAATGGTTGGAGAAATCCGTGACAACGAAACAGCAGAAATCGCAGTACAGTCTGCCTTGACGGGACATATTGTTTTTTCTACTCTGCATACCAACAATGCTGCCGGAGTTATTCCTAGACTTATTAATCTAGGAGTTAACCCAAAAATATTGGTTTCCGCTCTTTCTCTTTCTATCGCCCAACGTCTGGTTCGTAAATTGTGTGTTTCATGTAAAAAAGAAAAATCTGCGACCGACACAGAACTAAAACTAATCAAACAAGTGGTGGACAGCATAAAAGATGAAGGGAAAAGTCTCTCAAATTATAATATAAACCCAGATGCTCCAATAAAATTATTTACTGCGGTAGGTTGCGATAAGTGCAACATGACAGGATTCAAGGGACGAATCGGAATTTTTGAGGCGATAAAAACCGACGAGGCTATTGAAAAAATAATGCCGGAAAATCCAAGCGAAAGAGAAATAAAAAAAGTTGCTCGCGCCCAAGGAATCCTTTCTATGCGCCAGGACGGAGTAGTGAAAATAATAAATGGAATTACTTCAGTAGAAGAAGTACAAAGCGTAGTTGATTTAAGCGAAGAATAAAAAACAAAAAAACATTAATCTCTAAACAATCCTTTTAGAGCTATGCTCCAAGAGTAACAAAGTATTATAGGATAGTACCAGCGAACTAATTAAAGTGCCAAAACGTCCTATGCAAATTCGTATAACCGGTGGCTGATTGCTTAGAGATTAATGTCTTCTTAAAAATCTCCGAAGTATATTGTACTATGATTAAAAGATGCGCAAATGCTATAATGTGTATAGGTATGTGTATATTGTGTTAATAATACTACAACAAATCGAGTATAGCATAATAATAAATAAATGTCAAGCAAAACACCAAAAAACTCAACAAATACAGCCCCAAAAAAAACAACAAATAATGACGACTCATTTTTAGACCAAACCCTCCGTCCTACTCGTTGGGATGAATATATCGGCCAAAAACACATAAAAGACAACGTGAAAATACTCTTACGAGCTGCAGAGGAGCGCGGGCACATCCCTGAACATATTTTGTTTTACGGGCCGCCCGGCTTAGGCAAAACAACCTTGGCACACCTTATTGCAAAAGAAACAGGCCGACAAATGAAAATTACTTCCGGTCCAGCAATCGAAAAAGTGGGCGATTTAGCGTCAATTCTTACCAATTTGGCGTCGGGAGATATTTTGTTTATAGATGAAATACACCGACTGAATAAAATGGTAGAGGAAATACTGTACCCAGCCATGGAGTCCGGGGTTTTAGATATTATCATTGGGAAGGGCCCTTCTGCGCGCACTATTCAGCTTGATTTGCCTCCTTTTACTTTAATTGCAGCAACCACTCGCGTCGCGCTTGTTTCTTCCCCCCTTCGTTCTCGTTTTTCTGGTGGAGTTTTTCGTTTGGAATTTTATTCAAATGAAGAGATTGCGGAAATAATAAAAAGATCCAGTAAACTTTTAAAAACAGTATTAAGTGATGATGCATTAGAAGAAATAGCAAAAAGGAGTCGTTTTACTCCGAGAACCGCAAATTATTTTTTGAAACGCTGTAGAGACTTCGCGCAAGTGCACAAAAAAGAATTGAATAAAAAAACTGTTTATGATGCCTTGAACATGCTGGCAATAGACGAAATAGGTTTGAACTCTTCTGATAGAAAATTTCTGGAGGTTTTGATTGAAAAATTTAATGGTGGCCCGGTGGGATTAAAAACCATTGCGGCCGCAATGTCTGAAGAGGAGGCCACTGTGGAAGAGGTAGTTGAACCATACTTAATTCAACTTGGTTTGCTAGAACGTTCTCCAAGGGGCCGTGTCGCCGCCCCGAAAGCTTACACGCACTTGGGTTTTGAGATTAAGAACAATAAAGAAAAACTTTTATAATATGTCAGGACACAATAAATGGGCACAAATAAAACACAAAAAAGCAATTACTGATGCAAAAAAAAGTAAGGTCTTTTCAAAACTTGTGCGTTTTATCTCCGTAGAAGCGAAACTCTCTCTAGGCAAAGACTCTCCTGGCCTTCGTGCCGCGATTGAAAAAGCAAAAAAGGTGAATATGCCAGGAGAAGTAATCGATCGAGCAATAAAAAAAGCAAGCGAGCCATCTGCCCAAATGGAAGCAATTACGTACGAGACGTATGGGCCTGGTGGAGCAGGAATAATTATCGAAACCTTAACTGACAGCAAAAACAGAACTGCCCAAGACATAAAACACATTCTTTCAAAAAATGGTTTTGCGCTGGGGGGCATTGGTTCAGCCACGTGGGCTTTTAAAAAAGAAAAAACCACAGAGGGCCTCGTTTGGGCACCAACCAACACTATTTCTCTTTCAGACGCTGACCTGGAACTTTTAGACAAATTGGTGGAAGAACTAGAGGAAAATGACGATGTTCAAGATGTTTATACCAACGCCGAGTAAAAAAATGCTAAAATCTTATTTATGAGAATTTTAGGAATAGATCCTGGTTTTGAGAGGCTCGGGATCGCAGTACTAGAAAAAAAAGATGGCGACAAAAAAGAAACAGTTCTTTTTTCTGGGTGTTATAAAACCAGCGCGAAGATCGACTTTTCTGAAAGACTCTCCCTCGTTGGAAAACAAATAAATAAAATTATTAAAAAATATAACCCCGAAGTTCTTTCAATTGAAACTTTATTTTTAAACACCAATCAAAAAACCGTAATGAGGGTTGCTGAGGCTCGGGGGGTGGTAATATATGAGGCTTCTTGTGCTGGGCTTGAAATTTTTGAAGCCTCTCCTCCTCAAATCAAGATTGCAACGACAGGCTACGGCGCATCAGACAAATCACAGGTTATAAAAATGGTAAAAATGCTTGTGGAGATAGACAATTCAAAAAAATCTGACGATGAGCTTGATGCTATCGCCATTGCCTTAACTGCTTTTGCTTGTCTTAAAAATAAAGAAATAAAAAAACCTTAGGTTATCCACATATTCTATTGCCAACTGTTTTCTATTTTGTTACAAAAGAGGAAATTATTAGTAGGTCGCTTTCCGCCCATGGCGGATAAAATAAAATTTAAAAAACAAAATTTTATATGTACGACGAGGAAAAGGATGATGTTTTGGGGGAAGATGAATTTAAAATGGACGAAGATGAACTAGAGATACCAGAGGGAATGGAAGAATTTGAAATGGACGAAGATGACCCTGAAGACCAATATCACTAAAAAATAAAACGCCCCGCTGGGCGTTTTATTTTTGGTTTATTTTTATAAACCTTTTCTTCCCTATTTTGAATGTTGAATTTCCGGAAATTTTCAAATTAACATCCGTTACATTCTCATTTTTTATTAGATCATGAACCGCTTTTTCCAACACCAGCCTTCTCCATTCACTCTTAGAAGATAAAACTTTATTTTTTACCAAAGCCTCGCTAATTAATCCCCCCCGCTCACCTTTTATTTCTTCTATTTCTTCCGGTATCTCTTTTTTTTGGAAAGTTTTAATAAAACTTTCTTCTGCTTCTTTTGCTTTTTTTGTGCCGTGATAAACATTAACAACCTCAAAAGCTAATTTCATTTTAGCGTCCCGGGGGTTTGTTTGATTTATTTTTTTTATATCGTCGAATGACACCCTGGTACAAATTTCAAAAGCTAGAGGAACAAGGGTGTCTGGCCAACTCATTATTTTTCCGAACATATTTTCTGGGCTATCTTCGAGGGTAACCATATTCCCCTCGCTCTTACCCATTTTTTTACCCGTTGGGTCTACGAGGAGTTTGGTTGTTAACACATATTTTTCTTTTCCTCTATTTTTCATCATAGTACGACCAACAAGCATGTTGAAGGTTTGGTCGTTGCCGCCAATTTCCATATCTACTTTCATGGCAACTGAATCATATCCTTGCATGAGGGGATAAAAAAATTCGTGAAGATGAATCGGCTGACCCTCTTTAATCCTTTTTTCGAACATATCTCTTTCAATCATTTGCTGTAGAGTAAACTCTGATGCAATTTCCATCACCTCCTCAAAAGAAAGTTTTGAAAGCCATTTGCTGTTAAACTTAACCTCTACTTTTTTCATATCCAAGATAGCCCCAGCTTGTTTTGTATATGATTTTAAGTTTTCTTTTATTTCTTTTGTAGAGAGTTGTTTTCTTGTCGCGTTTTTGTCGGTTGGATCCCCTATCCTGCCAGTGAAGTCTCCAATAAGTAATATTATTTTATGCCCAAGATCTTGTAGCTCTTTTAGTTTGAGTAAAACGGACCCGTGGCCAATATGTAGGGTTGGCCCGGTGGGATCTATCCCGTTGTATATGGTGAGGATTCTGCCGGAGAGAAGGGTTTTTTTAACTTCTTCTTTTGAGGGGTAAACGTTTTCCACTCCACGGGATAAAAGCTCATTTATTTTTTCCGTATCTATTATCGCTTGCTTTTTCATCACTCGGATTATAACATACTTTCTGTTATGATTAATGGGGTGAAGAGTTTATATAAAAACAAAAAATTCGTTAAAAATGCCTTATTGTTGTGTGCGGGTCTTTTTGTTTTTGCCTCAGGGTTGATAGTAATAATGCTCTCTTCTTTAAATATTCCTGACTTTCATTCTTTTGAGGACAGAAAGGTCTCTAACTCTACTCAGATTTATGACCGCACTGGAAAAGTTTTACTTTATGATTTACACCAAGATTTTAAAAGAACCGACATCCCTTTTGACCAAATGGGAGCAAATATTAAAAACGCCACCGTAGCAATTGAGGATTCAGAATTTTATACTCATGGAGGAATACGCATCACTTCAATTGTTCGCGCGGTCCTTTCAAACATCTTTCATGTTGGAATTGGTGGCGGCGGATCAACAATCACTCAGCAGTTGGTAAAAAATACACTACTAACCCAGAGTAGTGGCCTTGGTAAATATGTTCGAAAAGTTAAAGAGTGGGTTTTGGCAATAAAAATAGACAGATCAATGTCAAAGGAAAAAATCTTAGAAGCATATTTAAACGAAGTTCCATATGGCGGAAATGTTTACGGGATAGAAGCGGCCAGTAAAACATATTTTAATAAAAACGCAGCTGATCTTACTTTAGCAGAAGCTGCTTATTTGGCGTCCATTCCACAATCACCGACCACTCTTTCTCCTTACGGAAAAAACAAAAACAAACTAGAGGCAAGAAAAAATTTAGTTCTTTCTAGGATGTTGGAGTTAAAATTCATCACGAAAGAAGAATATGATAACGCAAAAAAAGAAGTGGTGACTTTTGTACCGCAAGCAACTCTTGGAATTCGAGCCCCCCACTTTGTTTTTTTTATAATTGATTATCTGCAACAGAAGTATGGCGCCGACATAATGGAGAAAGGTGGGTTGAAAGTTACCACCACCTTAGACGCAGACCTACAAGACAAGGCTGAGCAAATAGTAAAAGAAGGAGCCCTAAAAAATGAAAAAGAGTGGAATGGAAGTAATGCAAGTTTGGTGGCAATAGACCCAAAAACAGGCCAAATTCTAACCATGGTTGGTTCAAGAGATTATTTCGATAAAACAATTGATGGTAATTTTAATGTCGCGACAGCAACCAGACAACCAGGTTCCTCTTTTAAGCCCTTTATTTACGCTACAGCCTTCAATAAGGGGTTTACTCCGGACACCGTGCTCTTTGACTTGCCAACAGAATTTCAAACAACCTGTGACGCTTATGGCAACGCCCTACCGGGGCATAATTCGGCTGACTGTTATATGCCGAAGGACTATGATGGAAAATTCCGCGGCCCGATGTCTCTGAGAGATGCTCTGGCACAATCTATAAACATTCCAGCGGTAAAGCTTTTCTATTTAGCGGGTCTTCCTGATTCAATAAAAACAGCTGAGGATATGGGTATCACCACCCTGGGCGATGTAAATCAATACGGATTAACTCTTGTTATCGGAGGTGGTGAGGTAACCTTGCTCGACATGACCTCCTCTTATGGTGTCTTTGCTAATAGTGGAATAAAAAACCAACGCACTGGCATTTTAAAAGTTGAAGACCTAGACGGAAAAGTTTTAGAGGAATATCAACAAAACCAACAAGTTGTTCTACCTAAAAACACCGCTTTAACTATTTCAAATATTTTGTCTGATGAGACAGCCAGGGAGCCAACTTTTGGTGTTCACTCAGCTCTATATATTCCGGGTAGGGATGTGGCGGTAAAAACAGGAACCACAAATAGCAACAAGGACGCATGGATTGTTGGATATACTCCATCAATTGTAGCAGGGGTTTGGGCTGGAAACAACGACAACACTCCGATGAAAAAAGGAGGAGCAGCGATGGCTGGTCCGATTTGGAACAAATTTATGAATGAAGCTTTAAAAATTTTACCGGTTGAAAGTTTTGAAGAACCAAATTTAGAAGTTGACCCAACAAAAGTAAAACCAATTTTGCGTGGTTTTTGGCAAGGCAATGAAAGCTTTTTTGTTGATAAAATTTCAGGAAAACTAGCCACAGAGTTCACACCAAAAGAAACACTAGAAGAAAAGATGATAACAAACGTTCATTCAATTTTATATTGGGTAAATAAAAATGATATTTTAGGAGATCCTCCAATAAACCCAGCAGATGACCCACAGTTTAATCACTGGGAAATACCAGTGCAAAACTGGTGGGCCCAAAATAAAGACAAATATGGAACGACCACTTGGCAAGATAAACCGGTGGGCACCGACAATATACACACCGGGACATCAAAACCAATTGTTTCTGTTCTTGAGCCAAATAATACAATAAAATATTTAGCTGACCAAAAAATTTATTTAAAAATTTCAAACTCTACCTCCCAACCGATTAAAAAGATGGATATTTTTATAAATGGTGTTTATATTGAAACCAGAGAAAACCCTTATTTTGATTTTTCTTTTGTCCCCAACGAGCTCGGGAACCTTCAGGAAACAAACGAATTAAAAATTATTTTTTATGATTCTGTCTATAATCGGGGGGAAACAACAACAACATTTATGGTGCAAAGATAAAAGGGTTTAGTTTATTTTTTGCGGAGCGTTTTTCCCAAGTGTTTCTTTGAGTTTTAAAAATATTTCGTTTTGTTTTAAAAATATTTCGTTTTTACGGGTTGGTTTTGTGTTTAAATAAATTATATTATCTTTGATTTTTATTTCTTCTGTTTTAATTTTTATTTTAGTTACATCAAAGATTGTTTTAATAATTATTTCTCTTTTTTCCCCTTCAAAGAAAAAAATTTTATTAAATTTATTAAGCAGCTCTTTTACCTCTATCATCTTATTTGTTCATTGGCATTATTAAATATGTGAAAGAGGTATCAGAAACTGGAGAAACAACCATTGGTTTTGAATTCCCTGACAGTTTTATAGAAACACTGTCTGTGTTTATCGACTGAAAACAATCTAAAAAATATTTGTAATTAAACCCTAAATCTATACTCTCTCCGTTTATCACCGCGTCTAGTTGTGTTTTGTTTTCACCAACATCGTTGTTTGAGGAGGATAATTCAAAAATTTTTTCTTTTGGTTGTATTTTGAAGTTTACTTGATTAAATTTGTCTGAAAAAATATTCGATAGTTTTAAGGCGTTGAGTAGGTCTTGTTTAAGGACTACCACTTCGGTGGAAGAAACTTTTGGTATGATTTGTTTATAATCTGGGAAAATACCATCTATAATCCTAGAAGTTAGGTAAATATTATCTGAAGAAAAAGAGATTTGGTTTTTATTAAAACAGATTTTTACTGTCCCTTGATAGTCTCCAAAAACTTTTAAAATTTCTCCAATGTTTTTAAATGGTATAAGAATCCCATTAAACTCCTCCAAACCCCTTACTTTTATTTTTTTCTCTGCTAGCCTAAAAGAGTCAGTGGAAACAAAAACAAGATTGTCTTCTTTTATGTAAATAAAAACACTTGATATTTCTGGTTTTATATCAGAAACAGAGGAACTATAATAAACAGCTTTTATGCCGTCGGTGAGTTTTTTTGCCTCTATTTCAAAGCTTGCCCCTTTAACAAGTGGAATTGTTGGAAAGTCTTCGTGTGGTTGGCTTTTAAGTTTTATTTGGCTTTTTTTTGTTTTAATTAATAAATTATCGTTTTGGTTTTCAAGTAAGACGTTTTCGTTTTGAGAAACATTGGAAAAAACAGCATTTAAAACTGATCCTGATATGGCTAGAGTTCCTTCCTTTTCTATTCTTGCTGGAATTTCTACTTCAATACCAAGACTTAGGTTTGTAGATCTAAACTTGAGGGTCTTTCCTGAGGCAATCAATAAAATAGAGTTTAAGACGGGCAAGGTTAAATTTTTACCGGTAATTCTTTCTACTTGTGATATGGCATTTTTAATTTTTTCAATTGAGCATTCTACTTTCATGGGTTTGTTTATAAGTTATATATATAAATTATTAATAATATTAGTTCTGTGGATATGTGGATAATTTTTTATTTTGTTACTATATATAAGTATTTTTTATATTTTTAAATTAATTTAAACTGAACAACTTTTTATATTTTCTGTGTTTTTTTAAATAAAAAATTAAAGCAAAACTTTATTCAACCCCAACGAACATCTTTTGTTTAACTTATCATTATCTTTTGCCTCACTTATCAACAACTATTTAAACATTATTCTTATTTGTTCCAACTCTTGTAACAACTGTGGGTCGTTTTTTAAATCACTTTTAATTTTTAAACAAGAATGAATAACCGTTGTGTGGTCTTTTCCCCCAAGTTTTTGTCCTATTAATGGGTAAGAAACATTAAAGTCTTCCCGGAGCAGATACATAACCACTTGTCGTGCTTTTACAATTTCTTTCTTTCTTGTTTTTTCATAGACAGAAGATTCTTCCAGTTTGTAGTACTCAGAAACAATTTTAACCACATCTTTTATTGCCATGTTCTTTTTAGGACGCATGTTGTTTTTTAACAGATTTTTAACCTCCACCAAGGAAAGAGGCTTATTTTTTAAGCGATATTGGCAAACAATAAGGTTTAAACTGCCCTCAAGCTCTCGAATGTTTCCCTGTACTGCCCCAGCCACATATTCAACCAAGTCGTTTTCCAGATCTACGTTTAATTCTCTTAGTTTTGTTTTTAAAATCGCAAGACGCGCCTCATATTCCGGTTCAGAGATGTCCACAATCATTCCAGCAGCAAAACGAGACTTTAAACGATCGGCAAGCTCCGGAATATAGTTTGGGTGTTTGTCTGAAGAAAAAACAATTTGTTTGTTGTTTTCATGAAAGGTATTAAAGGTATGGAAAAGCTCTTCCTGAATTTTTTCCATTTTACCTATGAACTGAATGTCATCAATGATTAAAAGATCGTATTTTCTATATTTTTCCTTGAAAGAGTTTGCTTTATTACTCTGAAGCGAGTTTATAAAATCTGTGGCAAATTTTTCCAAAGTAATATAATGTACTTTTTTATTTGGATATTTGTCTTTTATGGCGTTCCCTATCGACTGAATTAGGTGTGTTTTTCCAAGACCAGTACCCCCATAAACAAAAAATGGATTATATTTCGTTCCCGGCGAATCTATAATTGCTTGGGCAGCAGCGTATGCAAGCTCATTAAAACCACCAACCACAAAAGAGCTAAAATGATAACGTGGGTTTAGATTGTCTTCAGGGTTAATGTACAAATCCTGAAGAGGGAGCTCTTTTTCTACTGTTTCAGTGGCCACTGGGGCTTCTTGCTTTAGGGTTTCTGTTTTAACAATCATATATTCAACAGCCCGCATGTTTTCATAAGCGTCAGCAATAGTTTTTGTTATTAATCTATGGTATTTGTTGATAAGCCAGTCGCGCACAAACTCGTTTGGTACCCCGATATAGATAATACCAGTTTCTTCTTTTATGATTGAGGTGTTTTTGAACCAGGTGCTGAAATTTGCCTTTGAAATATTAGACTCAATTTCTACTAAGCAATTTTTCCACAACTGTTTTATATTCATAGTCCAATATTATACTATTTATAATTTAGAAGACACTCCTCAAAACTTATTAACCCTGTTGATAATCTGTGTAAAACTTTTTATTTGATTTATTCTCTGTAATAATATAGACTCTAACATATGTCACAAACATACCAACCTAAAAAAAGAAAAAGAGCAAAAGCGCACGGTTTTCTCGTTAGGTCTAGAACCAAAACAGGAAAAAAGGTTCTTACCCGAAGAAGGCAAAAGGGAAGAAAAAAGCTCACGGTTTAAAATGCTTGCCAAAAAGAATAAAGCAGACAAAAAAACCATAGAAAAAATCTTTAAAGAAGGAAGGTTTATTACTTCCCCAACGCTCACTTTTAAGTTTCTTTTAAGTAAAAAAGGAAAAATTCCCCAAATTTCTTTTATTGTACCCAAAAACACTGCAAAGCTGGCTGTCAAAAGAAATTTTTTAAGAAGACTTGGGTATCAGGCCCTAAAAAAGCACCTAAACAACTTCCCTGCCCAAGTCCAAGGAGTATTTGTTTTTAAAAAAGAAGAAAAAAATATTTCTACTTTAGAAAATGATATTGAAAAAATACAGCATAAAATTAATTGAGGTTTACCAAAAATTTATTTCTCCCCTTTTAAAACCAAGCTGTGTTTTCTATCCTACCTGCTCAGAATATACAAAAAAAGCGATTGATAAATACGGAGTACTTCGTGGTTTTAAGCTTGGGGGTTTACGTATTTTACGGTGTCATCCATGGCAAAAAAAACATTTTGACCCGCTCCAGTAATTTTATTATTGGACTTTTTAACTTTTTAATATAAGATTAAGAAATGCTTTCAAATATTTGGAATGTTGTTTTATATCAACCACTATTAAACGCGCTAGCGTTTTTGGTGTCAATTATTCCCGGAGGAGACGTGGGTGTCGCTGTTGTGATTCTTACTATTTTAGTTAAAGTTATTCTTTTTCCACTTTCTCAAAAATCCATAGAAAGTCAGGCTGAAATGAACATTTTAACCCCTGAACTTAATAAAATAAAAGCAAGCGGTGCTTCAAAAGAAGAGCAAGCTAAACTCACTTTTGATTTATACAAGAAACACAAAGTTAATCCATTTTCTGGTTGTCTTTTGGTTTTAATTCAGATCCCAGTAATTTTTGCCCTATATTACGTTTTTTCAAAAGGTATAAAATTTGATGGAGGCCTCCTCTACTCCTTTATCCATGCTCCAGAGCACGCGAACATGATGTTCTTAGGAATTCTTGATATTGGAAAGAAAAGCCTTGTTTTGGCTGTTTTGGCTGGAATTTCTCAGTTTTTACAAGCGCAGTTTATGCCCAAACCGAACGCTGCCCTGTCTTCGAGCGACAATGCATCCTTTTCAGACAGTTTTAGTAAAAGCATGAGCATGCAAATGAAATATGTTTTCCCTTTTGTTGTTACTTTTATTGCTTATAGCATATCCGGAGCGGTTGCTCTATATTGGATTACCAGCAACCTGTTTGCGGTAGCGCAACAAATTTACATTAAAAAAGAAAAAACCTTCAAAATGGTGGTCAAATAATTTTATGAAAAAAGAAGAAATCCAAAATTTAATAAAAGAATTAATAGAAAGAACAACCATAAAGTTAAACGGAATTTCTGTTGTTGAAGACGGGCCACAAAACCTTTGGGTCTCTGTGGAGGTCGGCGAACCACATTTTTTTATTTCACGCGAAGGAGAAGGACTGCATGCGATAAATCACCTTGTGCACAGGATTATCGAAAGCAAAGCACCGAAAAACCAGGGAGAGAACACCCCTCAAGGGTTGGGAGTGCTCATTGATATCAATGGATTTCAAAAGAAGCGGGTGGAGGACATCCGCGCAATTGCGCACATGATGTCTGAGAGAGCCAGGTATTTTAAATCTAACATAGAGATAGACCCAATGTCTGCTTTTGAGCGCAGGGTCGTCCATGAGTTTTTGTCTAATGCGAGTGATCTCAAAACAGAATCTACTGGAGTGGGACGCGATCGCAGAGTAGTTATAAAATATATTGGATCAATATAGTTTCTATTTTAAATTTAATTTCCAGAGGAAGGAGTCCTTTTTATTTACAAAAAATAGATAGTTTTCGCCGTCGTCGACTGCCAATTTAATCCCATCAACTTCTTCTCCCCCGTTTAAAGACGGAGGGTCTATCAAAATTGAGGCGTTCCCCGTCGCTGTGTCCACTTTCCAGATTTGGTCGTCAAAAGATTCTTCCCCTTGGTACCAACTGTCCGGATATTGTCCACTACTTGCAGACTTGGGAACAGCACAATAAATAGTGGTGCTTGTTTTGTTCCAAACACATTTTTCCGGCAAGGTTTTTACTCCAATTGAAGAGGTCGCCTTTGTGCCGAGGTTGTAAATTCCAAGAGAAAGATTGTTGTCGCCATAAAGAATTAATTTTCCGTCTGGGCTTGGCAGGGTGGTAAGCCCGTTTATTTTTCCCAATATTGAGGTAGGCTGTTTGCTGTTTAGGTCTAATCCGAACACATAACCAAGGGCTAAGTAGGAAGGCTTAGTGGTGAGGGTAATAATTTTATTGTTTGGCCAGGAGGACAACCACTCAGTAAAAGGAGAACTAAAAAGCTGTGATTTTTTGCTGGTAGAAAAATTAAAAGAATTTCCAACTACGCCGTCACCGCTACCAAGCAAATAGAACAAGTTTTTTGTGTCGGTTGAAATACTTATATCTGTAATGTTTTCTGGCAAAAAGGTGCCGACGACTTCGCTTTTTTCAGCATCACCGCCCAACACCTCTTTAGGAAGAGTTCCGACAAAAGTTTCTATTGTTCTTCCGTTTTCTTTTAAATATCTCATAACCACCGACGCACCCGTGTTCCCAAAAAACGCTTCATAAATTTTTGGTATTGTGGTGGTTGTGAATTTTTTTTCTTGAACTTTGTCTGCAAAAGTTTGATAAATATTTCCCGTTGCTCTGTCTACGTATCTTACCGCAGGGGCAAATTCTGTAGCTGGAGGGGTTGGGTTGGCCGTCCCAACTGTCTGGCCAACCGAAGAATACATCAGCGCCTTGGTTTTGGGACCAACGACTCCGTCTGCTTTTAGTTTATTATTTGTTTGCCATTGTTTTATGGCTGTTAAGGTTTCTGTATTAAGATTTCCGTCCGTCGTTAGAGTTAAACCAAGAACGTTGTTTAAGAATCTCTGTAGTTCTTTTACGGCATCTCCTGAAATACCACTTTTTATGGTGCTGGTACCGAAATTGTATGGCGCCACAGTGGCGGGTGTCGGTGCTGGGGTTGGGGCTTCAATTAATCTTTCTTTATTAAAAATAACAAAGCCAGCGACAGGAGCACTAGAAATTTTTTTTAATTTTAAATTCGCGTCTGTTGTCGCGTTTTCAGGTTGATATCCAGAAATGTTTGTCGGAGGAGGTGGGGTTGGTGTTGTGGCTGGTTTACTTGGGCCAAAAGGATTAAAAATTGAACCAAAGTTTATTCCTTCTGTTTGTGTGCCGGTTGTTGGGGTTTGGTTGAAATACATAAAGGAAAAAACTCCTATTCCAATTACCAATAAAATTATTATTAAAAGTATAAAATTTCTTTTTGACATAAAGAATTAATTAATTTCCATCTATTGACCAATGCCAAGATTCACTGCTTAAATTATATAAACCATAGCTGCCCGCGTGTGAATTTAACCAAATAAAACAACTATTATCATGAGTCTGAATCAGTGTTCCACTACTTGCAAAATCAATTGCTAGTCCCTGTTGGTGTCTGGACGCACCAGGAAGAGCCGTGGGGGGGCTACAGGCGGCGTTGCGGTTTGTTGTATCACCATGACAGTTTTGTACCCTTAATTGTGTTTGGGCTGCTGTAGACCTATAGCCGCCCCCAGAGAGATGACACCCTGCGCTGTTTGCGGCGGCAATCATGTTGTGAACATTCGATAAAATACTATTACACACAGAAATACCGTCAGTTCTTCCTATCCCATCCGGACATCCCGCGGTGGGCGCGCCCGCATCGCTTGTTACTGCGGACAGAATATTTTCCGATTCAGGCATCAGTTGTATTGTAACGTCTTGTTGTGTTATTCCAGATAAATCTACATCTAGTATTTTGGGATTAATCGTATATAGAAGCAGCCATGCGCCAAGCGCCAAAAGTAAACCAAAAATTGCGTTTCTTATTCTTTCTTTTCCCGCCTCTTTTCCTGAAATAAGTTCACTCGTCATATACTGTAACCCCCCAAGCACAATCATTATTACAGCCAAAATAACACAGACACCGATAAAAACAGGGATAATTGCGTTTAAATATGTTCCTAAATTGTTTGGCACCGTGGGGTCAAAGGTTGTTCCAAGCTCCGGTAATGGAGATAAAAACGTATAAGTCATGTCTAATTTGGGTAATTCTGCAAAGACGGTGCTCAAAGGGAGAGCCACAACAAAAAGAACAAGAACCAGCTTCACTAGAAATATTATTTTTTTTGATATTTTTTTCATATCTAAAATTCTACATTAATTTCTTTTGCACTTCCCGTAAAAAGTTTATAAATGTTATTAAGTTCCAGTTTTATGGTTGAGGTTCCGGAAGTGCCAGGCGCGGTTGCAACGGGCAACAAATTTCTATTGGTGTTCGTGCTTCCAACAGGAATATTATTTATATACCAATCCCAGGTGAGAAACGGGCTTTTTATGTTTTTAGGAGAAATATAATAAGGCACTGCCTCTATTATTTCGTTTTCCAGTATTTTATGATTGTTTTTTAATGTTTGTGAAAAAATTGTTCCCAAAGATGGGTCATATTTATAAAACATAATTACCGGGTCAAA
>JBBIUG010000006.1:0-765 GCA_037440325.1 Candidatus Nomurabacteria bacterium
AAAGTTTTTTGAGAGTTTCCTTATCTGGTTTTTTAAATTCACCAAGCAGAAAATTTAAAACAGCCTTCTCCACTGTCGGCTTTTTTAATTTACCTCCGGGTGTTGCTGGAGAGATACCTACTCTGATACGTAAAAATTCTTCGCTTTTGAGAGCTTTGATAATGGAACCGAGGCCATTGTGTCCGCCGGAAGATCGATTAAAAGAAATTTTCATTTTTCCAAGCGGTAAATCGATATCATCATAAATCACCACAAGGTCTTTCAAATCTTTTTTATTTTTTACCAAGGGCGCGACGGCTTTCCCGGAATTATTCATAAAGGTATCCGGCGTAATAAATTTAATCTTTTTGCCTTCCAATTTTTTTTCAATCAAACCAACCAAAATACGTCCGGTATTATGCCTAGTGCCTTCATATTCTTTTCCAGGATTTCCTAATCCCACGACTAATTTCATAACTAATATAATATCATAGTTTTGTTTTACCGCCGTGAAGAAAACAGTTTGCTGATTTTATTGCGAAACAAAGTTTACGATACTGTCAAGAATGTTTTATGCTATATTAATACAATGGAAAAAATAAAAACTAAATGGCAACAATTCTGGGAGCTGGTGCGTTTTGCGCTTATCGCCCTAATCATCGTTGTGCCTATTCGTGTGTTTATAGCTGAACCGTTTATCGTTTCTGGATCTTCTATGGTGCCTACGTTTGAAAACGGAGATTATTTGATAGTAGATAAATTATCATACGAGATTGGAAGCCCACA
>JBBIUG010000006.1:780-19382 GCA_037440325.1 Candidatus Nomurabacteria bacterium
TATCCGAACGACACAACTAAATTTTTTATTAAGAGAGTAATTGGTTTACCGAATGAAACTGTGGACATAAAAGGTAATGAGGTAACTATTACCAACGGAACCCACACCCAAGGATTTAAACTGGATCAGCCTTATGTAAAAAATCCTGCGAACAATGATACTCATTATGTATTAAAAAGTGATGAATACTTTGTAATGGGCGACAACAGAATTGCGAGCTCTGACTCAAGATATTGGGGCGCGGTGAAGAAAAATCTTATCACAGGAAGAGCATTCTTGCGTTTGTTGCCAGTAAATGAGATAGGGGTATTGCCTGGTAGTTACGCGCAAGCAGAATAGTTATGAAAAAAACAGCAAATACAAATAAAAACAAGACTCCGGAAATTTCTTCTCCGAAAGGAATGCGGGATTTGATGAATGAAGAATATTATTGCTTTCAGGGTTTTTTTGAAAAAGCGCAAGAAGTAGCCGTTTATTACGGTTTCAAGCCGATAGACACTCCAATGCTTGAACATGAAGAAATTTTTACCGGAAGCATCGGCAAGGGTACAGATGTCGTTGACAAAGAGATGTACACCCTAAAGACCAAAGGCGGAGACCATCTGGCCCTTCGCCCAGAGCACACTGCTTCCCTTATGCGTGCCTATATCGAACATGGAATGCAAACCCTGCCTCAACCAGTAATGTTTTATCAATACGGCCCTGCCTTTAGGCACGACAAACCACAACGTGGGAGATATCGACAATTTTGGCAATTCGACTTGGACTGCCTTGGAAACGACAAGAGTATCATGGACGCCCTGGTAATCAAAACAGGAATGAGCATCCTGGAAGAAGCCGGAGCAACTAATTTAACCATAGATATAAATTCAATCGGTGATAAAGAATGCAGAAATGTTTATCTAAAAGAACTTACCAGTTATTATAGAAAACATATCAGCAGCTTATCGGCAGTTGATCGAGAGCGTTTAAAAACAAATCCTCTTCGCATCTTGGATTCAAAAGAAGAAAAAACAAAAGAAATCAACGAAGGGGCTCCGGATTCTGTATCTTATCTATGTGCTTCTTGCAAAAAACACTTTAAAGAAGTCTTGGAGTATTTAGAAGAAATGAACATATCTTACAACATTAACAAGAACCTGGTACGCGGACTTTCCTATTACACCCGCACCGTTTTTGAAATCATTGAGCAAAAAGGAGCTGAAGATGGTTCCCCCCTCACCCTAGCGGGTGGTGGACGTTATGATTATTTGGCCAGACAAATTGGGAACAAGCGCGATGTGCCGTCGGTAGGAATTTCCATAGGAGTTGATAGAATCATCGCATCACCGTGGTACAAAAAACTTTCCCCACGCATTTTGAAAAAACCAAAAATCTATTTCATTCAACTTGGGACAGAAGCCAAACTGAAGAGCTTAAACGTAATAGAAGTATTGCGTAAGGCACATGTTCCGATAGCTCAATCCCTTTCCAAAGACAGCATTGGCTCACAACTTGCTATCGCCGAAAAGCTAGCCATACCATACGTACTGATTTTTGGAGTAAAAGAAGCGTTGGATAATTCCGTTATAGTAAGAGATATGTCTAACAGATCTCAGGATACAGTAAAAATAAGTAAGCTTTTGGAATACTTAAAGGAACTTAAATAAAAAATGAAGGAAATCGTTCAAAAAAACGACTTGGTTCTACGCAAAGAGGTAAAAGAAATACCGATAAAAGAAATCACGTCTCCTAAAACAAAAAAAATATTGAAAGAGATGTCACTTGCTCTAAAGAGTCAAGACGATGGTGTAGCAATCGCTGCGCCGCAAATAGGATATTCCCTGTCTGCCTTTGTGGTGTCGGGGAAAATATTTCTTAAAGATTTTATTAAAGGAGAAGTTGAATCTAAAAAGAACCGAGAAGAGAAAACTCCAAAGGATCTGGTTTTTATTAATCCGAAAATTTCTAAACTCTCTAGAGAAAAGAACTGGGTCCCAGAAGGATGTCTTTCGGTAAGGTGGCTTTATGGAAATACACTACGGTCTCAAAAGGCAACGGTTACAGCCTACGACGAAAATGGAAAAAAATTTACTCGTGGAGCTTCTGGATTACTTGCCCAGATTTTTCAACACGAGACTGATCACCTGAACGGAATCCTTTTTATAGATCACGCAAAAAACATAAGAGAAGAACTACCAAATAAATAATATGAGCAAATTAAATTTTGTATTTTGGGGAACACCAGAAGTAGCCTCCGAAACCCTAGAAATATTAAAAGAAAATGGCTATACACCATCTCTTATTGTTACCGCGCCAGACAAACCTCAGGGACGTAAAATGATTATTACTCCCCCACCAGTAAAAGTTTGGGCAATTGCCAATAATATTCCATACGTTCAACCAGAAAAACTTACGGAGCCTCTTTCGATTTTTCTCTCCCGAGGGTCCCACTCCGAAGGAGAAGGGCGCAGGGAGGAAAAATTGGAAGAGGCGAAGTACGATTTCTTCTTGGTGGTTGCTTACGGGAAAATAATGCCAGAAGAAATTTTAAATATGCCGAAATTGGGTTCAATAAATGTTCATTATTCTCTACTCCCGAAATATCGAGGTGCTTCTCCAGTTGAATCAGTCATATTAAGCGGAGAAGCTAAAACAGGAGTAACGATTCAAAAAATGAAGCATGAAATGGATTCCGGACCAATCCTGGCGAAGGAAGAAGTTCAAATTTTGTCGGATGAAAATGCCCCAGAACTACGAAAGCGATTAATTGAGGTGGGGGGAAATCTTCTGGTGAACAATTTGCAACGATTTGCTGAAGGAAAAATTAAAGAAACTCCACAAAACGACCAAGAAGCAACTTTTTGCAAGAAAATAAAAAAAGAGGACGGGCTTATAGATTTGGATGGCGAAGGAATAAAAAATTACAACAAATTTAGAGCCTATGCTCATTGGCCCAGAACGTTCTTTTTCAAAAACGGAAAGAGAATCATTATTACGGATGCATCCCTGGTAGATAACAAATTCATCATAAAAAGAGTACTTCCTGAGGGAAGAAAAGAGATTAACTACGCTGATTTACAAAAATTAGTATTTTGAAGTAAAAGGATTTCTGTCCGAAAGACCCCTCAACATCTTTTTAACACTGGAGGCACCGCGCCTGAAAAGCGTTTGTTTGCGATCTTTGCTTTTTTCTATTTCATTGAACAGACCTTCTTTGACGGCATCAATAGCGGCATATAAATCTTCGTTGTTGCTTTCAGAATAGAATTTCTTTCCGTTAATATTTACCGCACAATTTGAATAGAAAATGACTCCGGATTTGTGGTGTTTGGTAATTTGACCAACTTCTAGGGTTACCATCACTTCTCCTCCTCCGTTTTCAATTGAGACAAGCAATTTCCCCAAATTGGTAACTCGCTTAAGGACATAATCTTTAATGGCCTCAGTTAATTCTATATTTTTCCCCTGTAAATTTATTTGCATATATTTATATTACTATAAATTATATTAATAATTTAACTCACTTTTAATTTATTAATTTACTACCAGACATCTCTTTCGGTTGCTTAATTGATAAAAGCCCAAGAGCGGTAGGGGCAACGTCAATCAGTGAACCTATCGGATTTTCCTGATAATAATTATCTAAATTTTTATCATTTGGCTCTTTGAACTGATCACCGATAAAGATTATCGGTACATTCGCCGTCGAATGTTGAGTATCGTTCCCTTTCGTAGATGGATCAATCATTTCCTCAATATTGCCGTGGTCTGCAGTTATGATTATTGCCGTCTTAGATGGGTCAACGGCTTTGATTATCTTTTCGAGGGAACCATCGACTATCTTTAACGCTTTTTCGGCAGCCGGAATATTCCCAGAATGAGCCACCATGTCCGTGCTGGCAAAATTTACCACCATTAGACCGAAGGATTTGTTTATATTATCGAGCACATTTTTTGTTATTTCATGGCTTGCCATCTCGGGATGTTCCAAATATCCTTTTCCTTGAAGCGGCCTTGAGATTGCGATAATCCTTTTTTCTCCTGGGTATGGATTTAATTTACCGCCATTGAAAAAATTTGTTACGTGCGCTTCTTTTTCACCTTCAGCGATACGATATTGCTCCATTTTTTCGTTGCTTATCATTTCACCAAGAGTATTCGGAAGAACTTCCGGTGGATATGCCACCAATACTTTAAAGGTATCATCGTACTTTGCCATTGTCGCAACCAAGATATTTTTGAGCACATGTCCCCTTTCAAAACCATCAAAGTGATCAAATATAAACGGCGGAACTATTTGTTTCATTCTGTCATTTCTATAATTGAAAAAAATAATACCATCACCATCTTCGATTTTTGTACATTCACCATTTTCATCGAGCACGGAGGCCGGTATAATATCACGGTCATATATTCCTTTTTTATAAGATTCTTCCAGATATTCTCTGGCCGAATTACACTTTTCTCCTTTTGCATTTACCATAACGTCCCAAGCTTTTTTTATCAATGGCCAGTTCTTAACGCGGTCCATGGCAAAATCTCGTCCACCGATTGACACTATCTTGGCACCAGATTTTTCCAGAGATTCATGAATTCTGTCTAAACTCCTCAATCCTTCGTCTCGTGCGCTATCTTCTCCATCCGTAATCATATGAACACACACAGACGAAAATTTATTTTTTGTAAAAAAATCCAAAAGTCCTATCAAGTGACCTTCGTGAGAGTGAAGCCCGCCCGGGCTAACTAAGCCGATGAGATGGACTTTAGATTTATTCTTTTTTGCATGTTCTAAAACTTTTAAAAAAGCTTCGTTTTTAAAAAAATTTCCATCTCGAATTTCGAAATTTATTCTGGCCAAACTCTGCACCACCACTCTTCCCGTACCGATACTGCCGTGTCCGACTTCACTATTGCCGTAATTCCCCCATTCCAGACCCACCACCAATCCTGCGGCAACCAAGCTGCGAGATTTATAAGTAGAGACTATTTTATCTAAAAACGGCATATTTTTTGCCGTTACTGGATTACCTGGACCCCTTGGGGCCAAACCAAAACCGTCTAAAACTATAAGTATAACTTTTTCAATACTATTTTGAATCATCAGTCCCATTATATCTCAACTTCCCTACTTATCCATCCTTTCCTGGTAGATATCGGCATTTCTTTGGTTCTCATCGGAGTGACGAATGAAGGTGTTCAACATTCCTAGTAAGCGCTCTCAGTAAAACTTTTAGTTCTATAGTAGCAACCCCTACGACCGTGTCGGCTCCGCCGTAATAAATAAATAACGTTCCATTTTTTTCTACCATCCCGCACGGGAAAACAACATTTTTTACAATGCCATTTTTTTCGTATGGTTCTTCTGGTTCGAATATCGGATCGGCAGAGCGTGCCAAAATTATCGCCGGATCGTTTAGGTCAAGAAGCAATGCTCCCACACGATAAGTATGATGACTTTTGGAAATACCATGGTAGAGAAGCAGCCAACCATATTTTGTTTTTATCGGTGGAGCAGAAATACCAACTTTCAAACTATCCCAGCTGTTCATCCTTGGTCCGATAATCCTCGTACATTTTTTTACTATTTGGGTCTTGAAATTCAAACCTTTTATATAATCACCGCACATTACCTCTCCCACTCGATGCAAAATAAAATATTTTCCATTCGTTTTCTCGGGGAAAATGCAGGTGTCTTTATCGTCAAAACCCGCAGGTGTAATGATAATCGGTTTTTCCCATTTCCAGTCTTTGTTCAGAAAATTTTTCTCAGAGATAGAAGTTATCGCTACTCTAGGTGGTCCAATCCCATCAAAAGCGGTGTAACACATGTATATTGTTTTTCCTATTTTTGTTAATCTAGGGTCTTCACATCCGGAATTTCCACCGGCAACCTTTTTTAACTCAAAATCCTCTCTAGGAACATAAATAGGATCAGCGGCTCTTTCATCAATAGTAAAACCATCTTTACTGCTTGCATACCCCACCGTAGATGTGTTATCGGCGGAAAGTGCGCGATACAAAATGTGCGTTATCCCCCGTATGCGCAAGGCGGCTGGGTTAAAAGTGGCTTGCGCCTCCCACGGATGTTCTTTGTTGGGAACAATAATTGGATTTTTGGGGAAACGTTTAAGCTGCCATTTAGAAGAGGTCTCAGGGCGCATAGTTCCTAGAAGATCGGTCAAGTTAACATGTGCCATACAGGCGGTAGTGTCAGCAGCTCCATAATAAATATACAATGTATCTTTTTCCAAAATAGCCCCTGATGGAAAAACAATGTTCGGAACATGTCCCAAAAGTTCATAAGATTCGCGCGGAACCAAAATGGGGCTGCGTGTCCGTCCAACAATTTTTAAAGGATTTTTAAAATCAAGCAATACCGCTTCAATTCCAAAAATTCGATCTCCCTCTCCACCTGAAAAATAATTTTGAATATGCGAATATAACAATAACCAACCATGTTTGGTTTTAATCGGAGCAGCTCCAACCTCGGTATGATCAGTAGGCACTCTTCTTAAGTCTATCGTATGTTCATCTAGAGTTGCGTACCATTTTTCCCAGAATTTTTGATTCCAGAGATCTTCTATTTTATCCATTTGGGCTATCGCAATTTTGGATGGCGGCATATCTGTATTTACCGTAACAATTACCGTGACTTTACCATTAACTCTCTCCGGAAAAAGAGTCATGGCCTTGGCATTGAATGGTGTGACAAGGTGCCGCTCGTGATTTTTCTTCAAATCTTTTGAAATTGCTACCGCCACCTTTATACCGCTTGCCTCAAATGGATATTTAGAAAGAGCGGTATAAAAGGTATAATAGTTTCCCTCAAAAAAAGTAATACGAGGATCTTCACATCCGTATTTTTCCCATTCTTCTTCCGGGGTGATAAATGGAACACAATCTTCAAAATGAACAGTGTTTTCGCTTTTTCCGATCCCAATGGTTGAAATTTGTTGAGGAGTAAGTAATTTATCTTCCGCAGAAATAGCACGATATACTCCATAAAAGGTTTTCCCTTTTTTTATCACGCTCATATTAAATGCCGCAAAAGCCTCCCAATAATGATCACGATACGGACCAAGAATTGGATTGTGGTGTGACCTTTTTACTACATACATATATATTTACTCAAATTTAAGCGCTTTGTTTTTTTCTAATTTTACCGATCCATTTTTCTTCATACTCTCGATAAGTTCTGCAAGCGAAACTGAAGCGACTCCGATGTGTTTATCTCCCCCTCCGTAATATACAAAAAGTTTTCCGTCCCTAACAACAGCACCATTCGCATAGATGATTCCCGGCTTCCAGTCATTTTCGTACCAAGCATCTGGTTCAAGGATAGGGTGCTGGGCTCGATAGAGAACTTTTCTGGGATCTTTTAAATCAAGCA
Organism: Candidatus Nomurabacteria bacterium; assembly: GCA_037440325.1. Taxonomy (GTDB): domain Bacteria; phylum Patescibacteriota; class Minisyncoccia; order Phycocordibacterales; family UBA9973; genus UBA9973. The sequence goes on from JBBIUG010000006.1 coordinate 8,153, forward strand.
GAAGTGCTCCCAATTTATAACGGTTTCCATCATCTTTGTCCATCGCGTGGTATAAAAGTAACCAGCCGTCTTTTGTTTTTATCGGCGGAGAAGCAGCACTACGAGTACGTTTATGCCAAGCAACTACGTGGTCCGGCAGAGATTGTGGATCTGGGGCTTCTTTTCCAGAGGGGGTTTCTGAAGTATCTAATTTGTTTACAAAAGCGATAGACACACGAGAAGGATCTCCTTTGTCTAGATTATGAAAGATAGCGAATTTCCCATTTATTTTTTCTGGAAATAAAACCCAGTTCTTTTGTCTATCACCAAAATGCGAAAGATAAGAAAAATCTTTCCATAGCCATTTTTTATCTGCAAGGTCTTCCTCTTTTATTGAAATTACTGCAACCCTTAGAGAACCCCATCCATTAAATACGTTAAATGTCATGTGCACGTTATCTCCGATAAGTACGGTACGAGGATCCTCGCATCCTCCCCACCCACCGCCCGAAGCGTAAAGAGCTGTATCGTATTCGGGACGAGCAGGAGAAGTAAATGGCCAGTGTTTTTTCATTTCCTCGTCGTTTTTCAAAAAATAAACCGGATATGAAAGTCGCTCGTCAAAGTTTATCCCGTCTTTACTAGAAGCATAACCAATGCGAGAAATTCCGTCTCCTCCTAGGGCTCTATAAAAAAGATGCACCCGTCCGTTCGAAATAATAGCAGCAGGATTAAAAACCGCTTGAGATTCCCAGTAGTGAGAGCCCGGATTCATAATCGGGTTATGTGGGGACCGCGAAAGTTTTACTTTTTTGATTGGCCTTTTGCCAACTTTCTTTCTTCTTGCAAGAATTTTTTTTGCTTTCTTTTTCTTTATCAATACTTTTGTTTTTACTTTCTTTTTTCCGCGCAAAGAAATAACTCTTTTTTTGTTTTTAGTTTTTGGGGCCGCCTTTTTTCTTGCGGCCTTTCTCCTTGCAGCAACTTTAATTTTCTTTTTTTTAATTATCTTTTTCTTTTTAGGCGCGGCCATATTTGTCTTCTATTCTTATAATATCGCCTTCGTCAAATTCTCCCAGAGAAATTTCTAAAAATTTTGTATCAACATCAATCGAGCGAACACGATGCTTCGTTTTCGGCGGTATTTCAAATTCGTCTCCCTCTTTTGCACTGACTGTCGATTCTCCGATTGTGACTTTTGGTGTTCCCGAAATAATTTTCCAAAATTCTGTCCGCTTGTTGTGATATTGCAAACTAAAAGCTTCTCCTTTTTTTACTGAAATAATTTTTATGGTAGATGGAATATTGTGAATAAACTGTTCAAAACCGCCCCATGGGCGTTCTTCTTTTAATATCTTAAGTTCCGCCATACTATTTTATTATATAACTAAATAATTTTCTAGCCAACCCATTCTTTAATAATTGTAGCTGTTTCTTCCGGCCCTTTTACTGCAACGGTTTCTATACCAGCTTCAAACACAGAATAGTCGTTTCCACCAGGAAAAAGTGCATCTCCCACGAAAAGCATGTCTGATTTTTGGAGACCCAGCCTATCTAGCAGTCGGGTTAATCCGACGGCCTTATTAAAGCCTTTTGTTAAAATATCAATGCTGGAACTACCATTTATTAGTAGGTCTACTTCCGGTAGCTGTGGAGCCAGTAGCGATCTGATTTTTTCTCTTTTTTTCCTGTCTGGATCCCAAAGTCTTTTTAGTTCTATCGGCGCTTGTTGACCATTGGGAGTAAAAGTTATCTGGGTATCCCGATCTTCAACAATTTCACCAATTGGATTTTTAGGAATATCATATAAACCGGAATCGATGACTTCTTGTAATAATTTCTTTGCTCTGGCTTTTACCCCTTCTTCCAAGGGCTCTTTGTCTGTGAGCTGCCATTCTTTTTTTGTCTCATCATATTCATATCTCTGACTTCCGCTGGTCGGCAATAAAATTAAGTTTCGCACAAATGGAGCCATGGTTTCGTCGTTGTGAAAAGGTGGTAAAAACTGTGTCTTGAATTGTTTCAACCATCCCCCGCTGATGATCACAACTGTTTTTTGTTTAGCAAGCTGTTTGACCAAACTGGCCATTTCTTCTGTTATCGGACTTTTACTGACCGTCAACGTTCCATCAAGATCAAAAGCGATGATTTTTTTAGTAGGTAACATTTTATTTTTTCTTTTTGTTAATTTTTTTAGCCCTTTTTACAAGCTCTGAAGAACTTTGAACTTTTCCACCGTATCCTACGTTATAGACCATTTCAATGCCAAGTTCTTTACAAACGACAACCTCTGGCACGGGGTCTCCATCCGGTTTTCTATCTCCCCCGTTGGCAAATACGTGCGGTCGAATTCTACGCAGCTCTTCACATACACTTATATCTTTAGTATTTTCCCGATGCCCAGTAAGAATCACTTCATCCACAGGATCAAAAGCTTCAATTATTTCTTTTCTTTCATGCTCTGGCATAAAAGCATAACCCTTTTTTAGCCGAAGCCAGTTATCATTGTTAATAACAACAATAAGTTTATCTCCTAATTTTTTTGCTTCCTGAAACATTCGCACATGCCCTATGTGCACTGGATCAAACCCACCACTCACCATTACCACTTTTGGGATCTTACCAGGAGAGTTACGGTTAAGGGTTTTTTTAGAGTGAGATTTCTTTTCCATAACTTTATGAATTATATCATATACTTTATGGCATTTTATACCCATTCATATTTTTTGATGAACCACACTTTGAGGAATTGAGTAATTAGGAAATATAGGATTAAACCTATAAACAAAAGCCCGAAATATAGCGGCGGTAGAGGTGAAAACTGAAAGACGCCAGCAAAAGGAGAAAATGGTAAGAAAATTCCTACAGAAATCACACTTAGAGTAGAAACAATCACCGGCCAGCTTGCCCTGCTCTCAAAAAATGGTATTTTCCCGGTTCTAATAATATGCACAATTAACGTCTGGGTTAACAAAGATTCTACGAACCAACCCGTATGAAAGAGAGTTGGATTATTCCAAGAATTAAATACATAGAGCATTACAAAATAGGTGCCGTAATCAAAAAGTGAACTGATTGGGCCAAAAAAAATAATGAATCTTTTTATGTTCTTGAAGTTCCATTTTTTTGGTTTTAATAAAAGATTTTCGTCAACATTGTCAGTGGGTATCGTCATTTGAGAAAAATCGTAAAGCATGTTGTTCGTAAGTATTTGAATAGGCAGCATTGGCAAAAACGGCAGGAATATACTTCCTCCAACAACACTGAACATGTTCCCAAAATTTGAACTGGCCGCCATTTTTATGTACTTGATAATATTTTCAAAAATCTTTCTACCTTCTATAATTCCATCTTTCAAAACAAGCAGGCTCTTTTCAAGTAAAATCAAATCAGATGATTCCTTGGCAATATCAGCCGCCGTATCGACAGAGATACCAACATCCGCTGCGATAAGAGAGATAGAGTCATTTATCCCGTCACCCAAAAATCCAACCACGTGATTTTTGTTTCTTAAAATTTTTATTATTTTTTCCTTATCATAAGGAGAGAGTTTTGCATATACCACTACTTTTTCTATTTCTTCACTCAACTCTTCTTCACTCATTCGTTCGATGTCTCTGCCGAGCAAAATTTTCTCTACCTTGATGCCCACTTCTTCACATATTTTTTTAGTAATTATTTCATTATCTCCAGTCAAAATCTTAACACTTACTCCAAGCTCACCAAGGTCTTTTAGGGTTTCTTTCACACTTTGTTTCGGCGGATCAAAAAATGCCAAAAAACCCACAAAGGTCATCTCTTTTTCATCCTTTGGCTCAAATACTTTTCTCTCTGGGTCCGTTTCCCTATAAGCGACAGCGATTACCCTAAATCCTTCCTCATTTAATTCTTTTTCCACTAATAATTTCTTTTCATCGTTGAAATCATTAAGCGAAACTATTTTTTTATCCACCAACACATTTGTGCAAGAGGCCATAACTTCTTCTACTGCACCCGTGCAAACTAGTATAGATTTTTTTCCTACCTCGTTTACAATTACAGACATTTTTCTCCTGTTGAAATCAAACGGGATTTCATCCACTTTTGAATAATTTTTTATATCCAGTTTTTCTTTCGCTTCTTCGTGTTTTAAGATAGTTTCATTAATAATGTTATTTACCCCGGTCTGAAAATAACTATTAAGATATGCATAGTGCAATGACTCAACGTTGTCTTTGCCATAAATGTCTAAATGTTTTTCCAAAACTATTTTCCCTTCCGTAAGTGTGCCTGTCTTGTCCGTACATAAAATATCCATCACTCCAAGGTTTTCTATAGCGCCTAGGTGCTTTACAATAACTTTCTTTTTGGACAAAACCGTTGCCCCCTTAGACAAATTCACTGCCACAATAGTAGGAATCATTTCCGGTGCCACCCCGACAGCCACAGCTATTGCGAACAAGAATGCCTCAAACCAATTCCCTTTGAACAATCCATTCAACAAAAAAACCGCCGGCACCATAAATGCCATAAATTTCAGCATTAAAATTACAAACCCTTTCAATTCTTTATTAAAATCGGAAACGTGGTCATTTTTGTTTATATCTTGCGCCACACTACCCAAATATGTTTTTTTCCCAGTATTTAAAACAATGGCTTCTGCCACTCCAGACTCTACACTGGTACCCAAGAAACATAAATTACAAAATTCTATAATTCCTTTCTCATTCAACTTTGAATCTGTCACATGCTTTTCCACCGGCAGTGATTCACCAGTTAACATCGCTTGGTTTATGAATAAATCTTTGGAAGAAATTAATCGTAAGTCTCCTGGGATAATCACCCCAGAGTACAAAGAAACAATATCACCAGGAACCACTTGTCTTAAAAGAATTTCTCGTTTAATACCATTTCTCACTACGGTGGTTTTGGTGTGAATTATCGCTTTCAATTTATCCGCTGCGATTGCCGCTTTTGTTTCTTGATAAAAATTCAAAACTACACTAAGCGAAACCATCAAAACGATGACACCGAAAGATTTCATGTCCCCTACCATGAAAGACACTACCGCCAAGCCAAGCAACAATAGGTTGAGCGGGCTCTTTAGAATTTCAAAGAATTTTAAAAAATGATTTGTCTTTTTTTCATCTGCAATATCATTTGTCCCGTATATTTTTAATCTTTTTTTTGCTTCTTGCTCATTTAAGCCACCAACATTAGAACCCAGTTCGCTTATGGCAAAACTGGGTTCGTTCTCTGCAAACTTATGCAACTTTTCAAAAAGATCTTTTTGGAGAGAATCTATTAAACCACTATCTCTTTTACTTTTCGCAAAGATGTGCTTTAACCAATTCATATAAAGTTATCTTTTAATTTAGAAGAAATCTAAGGGTAGAAACTACTCGAATTTTCTTGAATTCTGGAGAACCTGGATCTTTATCAGTAATATCAAAAACCCCTTGATTCCCTCGTGCAACACTTCCTAGGCGTGATCCGGATTCTTTCGCAAATTGAGTTGCTGCATCTTTGGCATTTTTTATCGCTTCGGCCAACATTTCTGGTTTTACGCTATTGATATCTGAAAACTCAAAAGAGATAGAATTTTGACTCATGGTAAGTCCTTGTTTTACAAGAGGCAGAGTTTCTTTAGATGAAGATTTAACGAGATCAACTTTTTTTGTATAAACAGAAAGCTGGGTACTGGAATTATATCTAAACAAGGAATCTTTGTAAGTGTCTTGATAAATGTTAACTGGCGCAATATTTATTTCAGAAGCATCAAATCCTTTGCTTATTAAGAAGGAGGTAACTGTCTTCGTGTCCTTATCAATATTTGCATAAAGTGAATCAATGTCATTTGCTTTGTCGTCAAAATTAATCGTCCAAATCGCAACATCCGATTTTACTATTTTTTCCGACAGTCCTTTCACCTCCACGTATTTCCCCTGATCAGAAAAATTTTGGGCAGAGACAAAAAACACAATAGAGAAAACCAACAATACCGCACTGACAATCCAAATTCCGTTATTTTTTATTGTTTCCATATTTATTTTTTAAGACGATTAAAATTACTTTTTAAAATTTTTTCTTAGCGCTTTCTTTGCAAGCATAAGTCTTTTGACTTCCAATCGCTTTTTTGTCTTATGAGATCGTCGTGACTTTTTCTTGGGGCTAAGGGTTGTTCCTCGTTTTGCCATATGTTTTCTTGTTAACTAATAAGTAATTACATCATACCCTAAACATGCAAATAACTCAAACGGTCATATTGAATTTTGATTTGGCTATACCTGTGTTAAAATAACCTTATGCATCCTGGCATCCAATCTTGGAAAAAACTTGTAATTTATGCTTTTAACGCTTTTTCTGTTCCCCTGCTTCTTCGCACCCTTTTTAGTCCATGGGAAAATGATACCATCGGAAAAGATTCTCACTTCAGCATCTTCGAAAAAATCGTTTTTTCTATTTTCTCTCGAATCCTTGGGCTTTTCGCTAGAATTATTTTTATTTCTGTTGGATTTGTCTTTACTCTTTTTACCATTTTAACTTTTCCAATCTTCTTTTTTATTCCCATTAAAATAAGTGACGAATATTTACAGAAACTTCCTAGCCATGGGGCCTTTTTGTCGTACGGAAATACATATTCTTTAAATAAGCACGGGCGAGACATTAATGTTTCTTCGTCTCTGGAGCTTTACGGCAAGGAAAAAACTCTGCGCATGATAGAGCGGGGTCTTTCAAAAGAAACAAATCACAATGTTCTCTTAGTGGGCGAAACCGGGGTTGGTAAATCTGTGGTCATTTCAGAACTTGGAAGATTGGGGCAGTCGGGGCTTTCTTTCGCCGGTATTCGCCATCACCGAGTTGTTGAACTTCCGCTTGAGGGGTTGGGTTTGGCTGATTTCGAAAAAGCCATGATGGAAGCCGCGAAAGCAAAAAACATAACAATTGTTTTAGAAAACATACATGGATACCCGACAATATACGAAAAACTTATGAAGTATTTGGTAATGCCGCATCTCAACATTATCGCCACCACCGATTTTTCCAATTACGACCAGACCCTAAAAAGTTATCCGGAATTTCTTTCCAAATTTGAAAAAGTCGACGTGAGCCCAACAAGCTCGGAAGATACTTTAAATATTTTAAAAAATAACGCTCGCTTGGATAAGGTATCGATTGAAGAAGAAGCGTTGAAAGAAATCGTAAATCTATCAGATAGATTTATCGGCAACCAACCGCAACCCCTAAAATCTCTGCTCGTCTTGGAAGAACTTCGCGCCCTAAATAAAAAAATTACGATTGAGGACGTTCGCCAGATTATTTCCGACAAAACCAATATGCCGATTGGTTCCATGGGAGCGGATGAAAAAAAGATATTGCTTGAATTAGAGAAAAGGATGCGCGATAAGATTATCGGTCAAGATGAAGCGGTAAAAGAGGTAGCTGAATCCCTGCGCCGTCTACGTACCGGGATTGCAGACCCTTCCAAGCCAGCCGGTTCTTTCCTCTTTTTGGGGCCAACTGGTGTCGGTAAAACATATACCGCAAAAATCTTGGCAGAGAGTTATTTTGGTCACAAAAATGCCATGATTCGTTTTGATATGAGTGAATTTTCTTTGTCTAGTTCAGTGGGTTTATTCACAGACAGACTAGCAAGCGTTATCGAAGAGAATCCCCTTTCTCTTGTGTTCTTTGATGAACTCGAAAAATCAAACAGAGCGATACATCATTTACTCTTGCAGGTTTTAGACGAAGGACGACTCACCAGAGAAAATGGCAGAGTAGCTAGTTTCAAAGATGCCATTATTATTGCCACATCGAACGCTGGAAGCGCGGATATAATAGCCAATTCATCGATTGATAAAAAAACCCTCATTGATAATTTAATCCATAAAGAAATTTTTACCCCGGAATTTTTAAATAGGTTTAGCGGTGTTATTCTCTTTAAACCGTTAGATAAAACGAACATACGGCGCGTATCGGAATTGTTGTTAAAAGAATTTGGCGAACGCTTGTTGGCAGATAAAAAGATTAAACTCTTAATTACCGATGCCCTCATAGACAAAATCGCCTCCGCTGGCTTTGATCCAGAATTCGGGGCAAGACCGATCAATCGTGCTGTTGAAGAAATAGTAGAAAACAAAGTAGCAGACTATATCATTGCCGGAAACGAAGGAGGAGAAATGAAAATTTTGTAAAACTATTTATTTTCGTTTGAATAATCCAAGCTCTGGGTAATAACCATGTTTCTATTGCTTAAATAATAGTTAGCTATAAAAATCGCTCCGATAATAGCCAACACAATCAGTCCATTAGTTATCAAATCAAGATGATAACTTTTTATTATAAAAAATAAATACAAAAGAAGAGCTAAAACAATTATTCCAAAAGAAATGAACAAAATTACGTTCATTGTATTGCGCGGAGCAGTAAATAATTTCTGCCAAAAGGTCGGATTTTGCACGGGGGTTATGTCCACGTTCACAATATTTTCAGCGCCTGCAACTGTTTCCGCTCCAAGAATGTCTGTATTTTCTTTTGTAGGTACAACTTCTAGCACTTTTTCTTTAATTTTTACAACGGATACCGCTTCTGTCACCGGAAGCGGATTGGCATATACTTGAGCAACAAAAATAGTTTTTTCTCCTTCATACATACCACTCGCCACCCCAGTACCAATTTCGGTATAATTTTCTTTTACGATATTCGCTTTGTGGGTAGGACTTTTCATCCAGGCGCTAGTAACATCTTTCGAATCGCTGAAATTAACTGCCAAATTTTCTCCTGCATACTGATACTTGTATCCGACTTTTTCCAACCAATACCATGGGGTTTTCCCCTCTGGACTTGTGTGAGCAAAATATCCATTTGTCGCCATGTCGTTCGCTTTCATCTCTGCCGCTTTGTTTAATAATGGATTGACTTTAAGCGTTTGCAAATTTTGTGATTGCCTTTCGTCGTTAGTAAAAGCTGACAGAACGCCCGGCAAGACGGCGGCCATGCCGCCTTCCATGTTTATGCGAGTAATAATCGGTATCAAAAATGTAAATATTTCGAGAAAGAGAACAATCGTGATAATATTGCGAATACTGCTTGTTCGTAATATGTGTGGGCGATGCTCGTTAGCTTCATGAGGAATAAAATGCTTTTTAAACCATTTAAACATGTTTCTATTATAACAAACAAAACCCCATCTGTAAAGATGGGGTTTTGTTTGTTATAAATCGTTTATTTATTTAGTACTGCTCGGGTTAATGGACCAATCTTTCCATCCCCCACCAAGCCATTTGCCAATTGGAATTTGATTACAGCTGCATTGGTCAAGGGACCAAATTTACCATCCACCACCAATCCACTGTTATATGGAGCGGCATTTAGGAATTTTTGAAGTTCCATTACTTCGTTCATATAAGCGCCAGTTGGATAAGGTGGGTGTCCCATTTTGAGGAAAAGAGTAAAGATAAACTTTTCCGCACCTAGAACTTGGCCATTTGTTCCGCAAGATTGACCGGTAATCGTACTGAACCCGGTCGTCCTACCCCCACATCCCGGAATTTCTGAAGGACCAGAAGCATTGCCACCACCGGCACTGCCTCCACTTGTTATATTACTTCCGAAATTTGCACGAATCGTGTGGTCAGAAACAACATTGTGAAAAGTGTAAGTGTCCACTTTCCCCACTGAAATACCGTCGACAACCACGTCTGCGATGTGTGCCTTAGAATCAGGTGTGATGGTAAAAGTTTGGTCATTTCCAACATTGACCACAACTGCTCCAGATGGAGAAATAGAACCGTGTGGGTTGGATGAAGCGGTAATAGTGTAAGTAGCAACCTTAAAACTTGTATCAATGGTGTGGTCAGTAAGAACGTTGGTAAATGTATAACTAGTTACTGCACCGACAGAATTCCCATCTACCAACACATCCATTATTTGATAACCGGCGTATGGAGCAATATCAAATGTCTGATTTTTCCCCTCTTCGACAACAACTGCCCCTGCGGGAGTAATCGAACCATTGAAACCTGCCGTAGCCGTAACGGTGTGCGCCTTGGCAACAACGTTTACTGTCCTTATAACTTGAGTTGAATGATTTTGCGAGGCGTCGACAGAATCATAAGTAACAGAATATGAACCGAGAACTGAAGTGTTCACGGCTGAAGCATCAGTTTGTATCAGTGAACCATCGTCAGTATCTGCGCCCAATTCAACATAAGGAGTATTTATCAAAACAGTTTGCGGATTTGGTGCTACGAGAGTAATGACTGGTGGAGTGGTGTCCACAACATTTACTGTTCTTGTCATAGAAAGGCCTGGATTGTCTTCTGTGTCTAAAGAAGTGTAGACAACGGGATAAGAACCGACAGCATCAACAAAAGCGGACGTATCAATTGAAAGCTTAGAACCATCGCTGGTTGTCGCTCCGAGCTCTGTGTAATCAGAACCCATTTCAATCGTCTGTGGATTTGCTCCGTCTAGGGTAATAGCCACCATTTTAATTTTGTGAATTATACTGTCTGTCCCGTTATTGGTCGCAAAATAAATATAATCACCATCAACAGCAACGGCCGTAGCGGTCTCTGCGAACACGGTATATTCTGCTACGAGTGAAAGATCTGAAACCTGGTACACTCGAAGTCCATTTGTGTCGTCAGCGACATAAAGATGTGTTCCATCTGTCACAAGTTCGTTTACCTTCGCTCCTGTGTTTATACTGCTACCAATTTGGGCAAGAGTAGTAGAGTCCACAACGTCAATATTGTTTCCATGACCAACATAAAACACACTTCCGTTACCGGCGACAGAAGTCACCGCATCAGAAGCAGCATAGGATCCGAGAGAAGACAAAGAGCTTGGATTGGAAATATCAACAACATTTACATATCCACCATCGGTACCAGAACCATCGTCCTGCAATCCGATAAATGCTTTACTTCCGGAAACAGATAATGAGGTAATGTCAGCGATTGTTCCCGCTGGAGTAAGTGCTACAGAGGAAAGAGGATCAAGACTAGCACCATTAGGGTTAGTCCTATTGTCATAAATTGCTTCAAACTGTGGTTGATATGAAGTATCAAAATATGACAAAAACACAATGCCATCGTTTCTAGCAAAAACCTGTTTATATGTTGTACCGTTGGCTCCCCAAGCACCGATTCGATCATTATTGTTTTTGGTATCAAAAATTTCCACCCCACCAGTTACATCCCCGGAATCGTCTTTTTTCCCAGTAGCTATAAACAGGTGTCCATCTGCGTAAGACAAGCTGTAT
>JBBIUG010000007.1:0-18260 GCA_037440325.1 Candidatus Nomurabacteria bacterium
GATGATGTCAAAAAAAGAAATTGTGATGCCTCTTTTTTCTGCAACCTCGACCGCGCTTTTGTCCGCCTTAACGTTAAAACCGATTACTAACACATCAGCTCCGGACGCCACTCCTTTAATGTCTGATTCCGAAACAGGACCAATACCTCTTACCACGATCCTAAATTCTGCGTTGTCATCTTTTATTTTGGCAATTTCTTTTTCTATAGCCTCGATTGATCCAGATACATCCGCTTTTAAAATTATTGGGATTATTTTTTTACTAGTTTCGGCAAGAGAGTTGTCTTCCTTATTTTTTTCGTTTGACTTTTGTTCTTTCCAATTTTCTATCCATATTTCAGCCTCTTTCTTTTTTAGAAAAGATTCAAATTGCGCTCCGACTCTGGGCATTTTGTCAAAACCAACAATACGAACAGGAGAAGAAAAGGAAGCTGAATCGATCATTTTTCCAAGAAAGTTTTCAATTATTCTTGTAGAGCACATGCTGTCTTCAACCACAACAGTCATTCCCTTTTTTAGGGATCCATTTTTTATAACTAGGGTCGCTACTATTCCTCGCTTTTGGTCAAGGTGAACTTCTACAACGAAACCGGAAGCATTTTCTTCTGTGTTCCCAGTGAGATTCTCCATTTCAGTCATTATCAAAATTAGAGATAATAGATTGTCTATTCCAGTGCCCATCTTTGCGGAAATTTCAGTAAACGGTATTTGTCCGCCATAATTTTCTAAATAAATTTCATTTTCAGCAAGTTCTGTTTTTGTTTTTTCTACATTTGCTCCAGGCTTATCCACTTTATTTATTGCGACAATGCAAGGAATTTTCGATTCACTTATTGTTTTCCAGGCCTCGATGGTTTGTGGTTTTACTCCGTCTTCTGCAGAGACCACTAAGATGGCGATATCTGCTATTTCCGCTCCACGTTCTCGCATTTTTGAAAACGCCTCATGCCCGGGGGTGTCCAAAAAAGTTATTTTTTTATCTTCACCGTGTTCGTCTTTATGTAAAACTTCGTAAGCAGAAATATATTGAGTAATTCCCCCCACTTCTTTTTCGACGACGTTTGTCTTCCTTATATAATCAAGCAAGGTGGATTTGCCGTGGTCGATATGTCCCATAACCACTACCACCGGTGGTCTCACCACCTCATTTTGTTTTTCGTTTTTTTTATTCATTATATTTTTGCTTTTTCCAAAACCTCCTTTTCTTCGTTTGTTAGTTCGTATTCGGATTTTCCATTTTTTATTGGTTTGGCAAACACGCTCATGCGTTCTCTAGAATAGAGACTGGAGATCACCAAACCGTTATTTTCTTCATCTACCATTCCAATAGCAAAACTTTGATTGCTGCCCTGATCGGGAAAAGGATTAAAGCGGACAGTCTCAAGACCACGAATACTTTTCTTAAGTTTTGTGTTTATTAATGCAAGTTCTTTTTCTGTTTTTTCTTTTGCGGTTTTTAATTTTGCAATATTATCGCTGAGCGACAAAATAGTGTCTTCTAAGTTGTTTGCTTTTTTCCCGAGGAAAAATCTTTTTAGGCGTTTTTCGGTAACAATAATCCAAACAATCTCTACTAAAGAGATGACGCCAAGCAAAACAAAAAAAGCGATTTCGAGCTTTGTATTCATACATTTTCAATATATACTATTTTTATGCTTAAATCAAACGGAAAAACGAAGAAAATATATATGGATTATGCCGCAAGCGCACTTTTGCATGCCCCGAACCCGGGCGCGATTCATGAATTTGGTATAAAAGAAAAAAATAAATTAGAAAATGCAAGAAGCATTATCGGAGGGGTTTTGAATGCCAGAAGCGATGAAATTGTTTTTACTTCCGGCTCTACAGAAAGCAACAATCTTGCTATTTTAGGTTTAGCGCAAAATTTTAAAAAGCCGCATATCATAACTACCAACATCGAACACCCATCTGTTTTAGAAGTTTGTAAATATTTGGAAAAAACAAAAAAAGCGGAAGTCACTTATGTTGCAATAGAAAAAAACGGGATAATTGATTTTAAAAAAATAAAAAAGGCGTTAAGACGGAACACAGTTTTAGTGTCGGTAATGTATGCTAATAATGAAATAGGAACGATACAGCCGATTACCCAAATTGCCAAAGAGATAAGACATTTTAATAAAAAAAACAGAACGAAGATATTTTTTCACACAGATGCTACTCAAGCGATAAATTATTTACCAATAAATGTTATTAAACTGGGAGTTGATTTGATGTCTTTTAATGGCGCCAAAATTTATGGTCCGAAAGGAATCGGAGTATTATATGTGAAAAAAAATACGCCCATTAAAAAAATCATGTTTGGAGGAGATCAAGAAATGGGGCTACGTCCCGGCACGGAAAACGTTGCGATGGCAATGGGCCTTGCGAAGGCTCTTGTGATGGTGGAGAGAACGAAAGAAAAAGAAACTAAGCGCCTAACAATTCTTCGAGACTATTTAATAAAAAAATTAACCCTGACCACCGGAATTATTATCAATGGGGACTTGGGGTTAAGGCTGCCCAACAATGTAAACATTACGTTTCCAAAGATTCCGAGTGACCTTTTAGTTATTGAACTCTCGGCAAGAGGAATTATGGTTTCGTCAAAAAGCGCCTGTAAGAGTTCTGATAGCAGGGGTTCTTATGTTATAAGCGCGCTGCGTTCCAACGTAAGCCCGGAAGTAGGCGGACTTCGTTTTTCTCTTGGCAACAACACAACAAAAAAAGATATCGATCATGCTATAAAAATGCTTTCTGAAATTATAAAAAAACTAGAAAAATGGTATAATTAAAACATGGACGACAATGAACAGATAATCAAAAAATTTCACCCCGACCCATTATATTTTTTAATTTTCTATTTTTTAGGAATAATTTTTTTGATTTTTAGTTTTTTCTTTTTCTGGTACATTTCACTATTGGGAATTTTAATTATATTTTTGGGTGAAATTGCTAGGCGAGCAGAAACTTTCTATATTTCTGAAAAAGGAGTGACAAGAGAATATCGTCTTCTCTCCACCTCAAAAGAGTATGCAGAATACGAAAAAATTCAAGATATGAAAGTCGATCAGAGTTTTTTTGAAAACATTTTTGGCATTGGGGACATACATATCAATACAGCAGGATCTTCCAACATAGAAATTAATTTTCGGGGAATTAAAAGTCCTTATGAAATAGAAAAAATCATTAGAGAAAAAATGTAATCTTGGTTGATTTTCATATTAAAAAGGTGTGTTATAATTAAGCTATGGATATTAAAGACTTAAATAAATCACAATTAATTTTGTTGGCTGTGTTGCTTTCTTTTATTACTTCTATCGCAACCGGGATAACAACGGTAACTCTGATGCAACAAGCACCGGCTTCAGTTACTACGCCCATCAACCGCGTTGTTCAACAAACCATAGAAAAAATTCAACAAGTGGAGGGAAAAACTACAGTACAAACCGTAGTGATTAAAGAAGAAGATTTGATAGTAGATGCAATTGCTAAAAATAAGGGAGCAGTATTTACGGTAACCAAGGAAGGATATGATCAGAGTGGAAATTATGGAGAAGTTTCTGCCGGTCTTGGTTTTGCTGTTTCCCAAGATGGTATTATCGCAGTAGATGCCGGGAACGTACCCGGAAGCGGTACTTATTTTGTAAAAAATAGCAGTGGAAAATTTAATGCAAGCTTTGTTTCAACCAATGCCGCTGGTTTTTCTTTCTTAAAAACAGAAACCGCCGTGAATAAACAAGATAAATTAGTTCTTTTTGTTCCTACAGCGGGCGATTTAAATGAAATGAAAACTGGACAAAAAGTTCTTCTTCTCGGAACGGGAATTTCCTCGTTTATTTTTGATGGATTAAATGCAAATCAAGGCATAGATCTCAGTGTTTCAAAACAAAACGCCGGAGGTCTAGTATTAAATCTAGACGGAGACGCCTTGGGGATCGCTCTTTCCTCAGATACAGTTTCTTTTGCTTCAATGAAAGCTATCAATGATGCACTTAGGGTTTCTTCTTCATCTAAAATTCAATAAAAGTTTTTAAACTTGACAGGTAGTGTATAATCAACATGTATGCCACCATTAAGTAAGTTCACAACTAAAGCGCAAGAAGCCATAAAAAGAGCTCACGAGCTCGCTATTGAACGTGGGGTAAATCATGTTTCTTCTTTGCACTTGCTCGCTGCTTTACTTCTCCAGGAGGAATCAATGGTCACTTCTGTTTTAGATAAACTTGAAGTAGATACTATGCTTCTAACTGATTCTGTTTTAGAAATGATCGAGCCGGCTGAATCTCGCAGTACTATTTCTCCTTCATATCAAATATATTTAAATCCAGACCTAGCTCAAATCATCACTGAGCATTCGGTAAAGTTAGCCCAATACATGAAAGATGAATTTGTGTCCACCGAGCATCTTTTTGTTGCAATTCTTGAGGTCACCGGCGAAGCCCGCGAGATTTTAGCTAGATTTAGAATTCACAAAGACCAAGTGATGAAAGTTTTGGGAGAACTTCGAAGTCAAAATATTACGGATGTTTCCATGCCGAAGAAATTTAAATTGATTACAAAATATACCAGGAATTTAACCAAGCTAGCGAAGGAAGATAAGCTAGATCCGGTCATAGGACGAGATAATGAAATAACTCGTATTATGCAGATACTTTCTCGTCGAACAAAAAACAATCCGATATTGATTGGCGAGGCGGGAACTGGAAAAACCGCGGTAGTAGAGGGTCTTGCTCAAATGATTACAAAAAATAATGTTCCAGAATCTCTGAAAGATAAAGAACTTGTTTCTCTTGACCTCGGCATGCTTGTTGCCGGCACAAAATATCGTGGAGAATTTGAAGAAAGACTTAAAGGAATAATGAAAGAAATCGAGAAATCCGAAGGAAAGGTAATTTTATTTATTGATGAAATCCATACAATCGTCGGTGCCGGAGGGGCAGAAGGAACCATGGATGCTTCAAATATGTTAAAACCAGCGCTTTCTCGAGGGGAATTACGAGCAATTGGAGCAACAACCCTTAGAGAATATCAAAAATATATTGAAAAAGATCCGGCGTTGGCTCGACGATTTCAGCCTGTGTATATTGATGAACCAAGTGTGGAAGATGCGATAGCCATTCTGCGTGGTCTTAAAGAAAAATATGAATTATTTCATGGAATACGTATTACCGATGATGCGATAGTGGCTGCGGTGAATCTTTCTTCTCGTTATATTACGAACAGGTTTTTGCCGGATAAAGCGGTGGACCTCATCGATGAGGCGTCTTCGTCGTTGAAAATAATGCTTGAAAACAAGCCACCAATTTTGGAAGATTCGAATAGAAAAACAATGCGTCTGGAAATCGAGAAAGAGGCGCTCAAAAAAGAAATTGGCTCTTTGGAAGGAGGAAAAAAAGAAAAGCAAAAAGAAATAAAAAACAGAATAAAAGAAATTGACAAAGAAATCGCCAATTTGTCCGAAAAGACGAAAGAATTAGAATTAAAATGGGCAAATGAAAAAACGATTGTTTTGGAAATCAGATCCATCAAAAAAGAACTTGAAACAATCCGACTTGAAGCCGAGGACGCCGAGATGAAGGCGGATCTTTCCAAGGCAGCAGAAATACGTTATGGGAAAATACCAACACTCAAAAAAGAACTTGAAACCAAACTTATCAGACTGAAAAAACTGCAAAAATCTCGAAGAATCCTGAAAGAAGAAATCACTGCGGAAGACATCGCTGAGGTTGTAGCTCGCTGGACCGGCATACCGCTTACTAAAATGCTTGAAGGCGAAAGAGAAAAATTGGAAAAAATGGAAGTTGAGTTAAGAAAAAGAATCATCGGACAAGATGAAGCGATCAAGAGAGTGGCGGATGTCATTCGTCGCTCGCGAGCTGGTATCGGAGACCCTAATCGTCCAATTGGTTCATTTATTTTCCTGGGTCCGACCGGAGTGGGTAAAACTGAACTCACCAAAGCCCTAGGACAGTTTATGTTCAATGACGATAACGCGATTATTCGTGTGGATATGTCCGAATATATGGAACGTCATTCTATGTCCAAACTTATTGGTTCGCCTCCGGGATATGTTGGTTATGATGAATCAGGCCAATTAACCGAGGCCATAAGACATCGTCCGTACGCGGTTGTTCTGTTTGACGAAATAGAAAAGGCGCACCCGGAAGTTTTCAATGTGCTTCTGCAGGTTATTGACGAAGGACGACTGACGGATGGAAAAGGCAGGGTGGTTAATTTCAAAAACGCCATTATTATTCTTACTTCGAATATTGGTTCTCAATTCGTAGAAAAAATGGAATCAATCGGATTTTCCAATAACTCCGCTAAACAAGACTACGGTAACATGAAAGAAAAAGTGATGGAAGCGTTAAAAGAAAATTTCCGTCCGGAATTTTTAAATCGTCTAGACGAAACTATTGTTTTTGATGTCCTTTCAGAAGAAGCCATTAGGGAAATAGTTAATTTGAGAATCAAAATTGTTCGTGACCGACTTTTGAATAAAGGAATCAATTTTGAAATTTCGAGCGAAGCGCTCGCTCATCTGGCCCGGGTGGGTTATGATCCGCATTATGGAGCAAGACCGCTTAACCGTTTGATTCAAAATAAAATTTTGAATCCCGTTGCAACCTATATCATTAGTAATGGTGTGAAAAAAGAAGATACCGTTTTGGTATCAGTAAAAAATAATGAGCTGGATATCACAACGAGAAAAGGTAAAATAAAAAGTTCTATTCACGTGAGAACGCGTTCTGTGGTTTAAAACAATTTGATAATGCAATGCCAAATAGATGCAAAAAATCAATTTTTGTGTTATTTTGTATACATGCGTCGGTATAGGGTGTGCAGGAAAAACTAATTACTTACGCAAAGAACGAAATATATTAAAATTAAATATATGCGTCGGTGGTAGAGTGGTCAATTACAACAGACTGTAAATCTGTCGGCCTTAGGCCTACGAAGGTTCGAATCCTTCCCGACGCACAAAAAAATTATGAATTTTGAACACCTCAGACACGTTATTGAAGAAGAACATATCCCAGACGAAGAAATGGAAGGCTTCGTTGGCAAGGCAGATCTTTCTATCTCCCCAGAAGAGCTTGAAAGTTTGTGTGAAGGGAACGAAAAATTAAAATCTTTGTACGAACAAATGGTACAAAAATGTTTTGAATATACCGCAGATATTTTCAAGTTAAAAAAAATAGCCCAAAAAGACATTAGCTCAAGAGACGAACAGTGGAAGTCTGACATAGAGAAATCAGATATGGAACGCCATATTTTGCATGAAACAACAATGGACAGTATAAATATTTTAAGTCGCAACTTGAAAGAAGAGGGAAGATCAAATGAGTGGGCGCGAAGCATTGTCATTGGGAGAAGTGCATATACAAGGTTTGCAATTGCCTTTGCTTTTAGCTATTATCTTTCATTAAGAAGAAAGGAAGAACAGGCAATAAATAAGCTCAACCATTAGGAAAAAACAACATGGAAGGATACAAACCAAAAAACATTGAGAAAAAAATTACTCCTGAAGAAAGAGATGATTATGTTGTGTTAGCAATGGAGTGGTCTAGCGCAATGGTGGCAGGAGATAAAGAAAGAGCACGCCAGTTGAAAGAAAAATTAATTTTTGTGGAAAATAAACTAAACATGACACACGACGAGATCATCAACTACAAGCCGATTTAATTATTTTGGTGTTTTTAAAAAGTATGTTATAATAAAACAAAGCCAAGGATGTGTGTTCGGGCTTTTTTGTTTAATTAACCCAATTTATATATGGAAATCAGAAATATAGCGATAATAGCTCACGTGGACCATGGTAAAACCACCTTGACGGATGCTCTCATGAAACAAAATGGAGCAATCCAAGAAGAGGGAGTCTCGATGGATTCAAACGATCTTGAAAAAGAGCGTGGTATTACCATATATTCAAAAAATACCTCAATCTACTACAAGGGAACAAAAATAAACATTGTAGATACTCCTGGACACGCAGACTTTGGTTCTGAAGTAGAGCGTGTTTTGCGCGCGATTGATTCAGTACTTTTATTGGTTGATGCAGTTGAAGGACCAATGCCACAAACTAGGTTTGTCTTGAAAAAATCTCTGGAACTTGGACTTAAACCCATAGTAGTGATAAACAAAATTGATAAACCTGCGGCGGATCCACACAGGGCACACGAAGAAGTACTTAATTTATTTTTTGAACTTGGAGCAAATGAAGAACAAGCCAACTTTGAAACCGTTTATGCCATCGGACGCAAGGGGATTGCTTATCGTCACTTGAAAGATACATCGTATGATCTTTCGCCGATTCTGGATGTTATTTTGGAAAAAGTTGCGCCTGCATCCTTAAACAAAGAAGGGAAAATGTCTGCACAAGTATTTAATCTTGACTATGACAACTTCTTGGGAAGATTGGCGGTAGCACGAATTTATTCAGGAAAAATATTGTCGGGAAGCCAGTTATTTATTAAAGGAGAAAATGGAACAAGAAAAGGAAAAATTACCAAACTTTTTAATTTTGAAGGGATAAACAGAGTAGAGAGAGAAGAAGCAGACGCCGGAGATATCGTACTTCTGGCTGGAATTCCGGATATCTATATAGGAGAGACAATTTGCGAAGATGAAAATGTTGAGGCACTGCCTCACATCGCAATCGACGAACCAACCCTGTCTCTTAATTTCTTAGTGAATGATTCTCCTTTTGCTGGACACGAAGGGAAGTATGTTACTTCAAGACAAATTAAAGAAAGATTGGAAAAAGAACTAGAAATCAATGTCGGACTAAGGGTTGATTTTTCTCCTGACCAGGGTGAAAACAAAATGGGCCCGAGTTTTTTTAAAGTTTACGGAAGAGGGGAGTTGCATATCGCCATCTTGCTTGAGAACATGCGTCGTGAAGGATTCGAGATACAGGTTTCTCAACCGGAAGTAATTATCAAAGAGGAGAATGGAATTAAGACAGAGCCATATGAGGAATTGGTAATAGATGTTCCGATGGAGTTCTCCGGTAGTGTAATAGAAAAAATTGGAAAAAGGCGTGGTATTATGAAAGATATGATGGAAAAGGAGGGGATAGCCCGTATAGTTTTTGATATCCCGACTCGGGGCCTTTTGGGTTATCGTGGCGAATTTATTATTGATACGAAAGGAGAAGGAATTATGTCTTCCAGGGTCAGTGGTTTCAAAGAATATGCCGGGGAAATAAAAAGACGTGAGTACGGTTCGATGGTTTCCATGGTAGCTGGTAAGGCGGTGGCCTTTTCACTTGCTAATTTACAAGAACGTGGTATATTGTATATAGGCCACGGTACCGAAGTATATGAAGGGATGGTGGTCGGCAATGTCTTGAAGGGGGACGATATGTCGGTAAACCCAACCAAGGGGAAACAACTTACCAATATGCGTGCTTCTGGCACAGACGAAGCGATAACGTTAAATCCCGTATTTGTTTTAAATATTGAACGAGGCCTTGAAGTAATGAACGAGGACGATTATTTAGAAATTACTCCAAAATCAGTTAGACTTCGCAAAAAATATCTAACCGAACTTGATAGAGTCAAGGCTAAAAGAGAATAAAATCAATTTTAATAATTAATGATATAATAAAGCATGCCAACAATATCTTTTAAGCCGAAGAAAATTACCAAAAGAATAATGTCACACCTCCAAGATCGTTCTGGAGATGTCATCATGAATCGTTTTGGTTTGGTCACAGACGGAGAAAGAAAAACTCTCGAAGAAATAGGCAAAAAATACAATATCACGAGAGAACGTGTTCGTCAGATCGAAGATGTTGCTTTGAATTTGATAAAGAAATCACCAGCCTTCAAGGCAGAACAGGCGGTTTTTGAAGAACTCAAAAAATTGATACATTCCCTGGGAACCATTGTTGCTGAGCACGAACTTTTGGCGCATATTTCTAAAGATAAAAATACTCAAAATCACATTCATTTTTACCTAACACTTGGAGATTTTTTCAAAAAACACCGAGAGGATGAACATTTTCATACTCGTTGGAGTGTAGATGACGAAATGGCAGACAAGATACACGATGCCTTGCGAAAATTATATGCAAGCTTAAACGACGAAGACTTAGTTCCGGAAACAGAAATGATTAAAAGATTTTTAAGTCAATTGAAAGATGTTTCTGAACAATACCGAAATGAAGAAATGGCAAAAAGATGGCTTTCCATGTCGAAGACCATTGCGAAGAATCCATTAGGAGAGTGGGGTAAAGCATCTTCTCCGAACATCCGCACCCGCGGAGTAAAAGACTACGCTTACCTTGTAATGCGTCGCCATGGTTCACCCATGCACTTCAAAGAAGTGGCGGATTCTATTTCAAAAACTTTCGGTAAAAAAATTCATTATGCCACTTGCCACAATGAGCTCATTAGAGATTCTCGTTTTGTACTAGTCGGTAGAGGAATGTACGCCTTGGCAGAATGGGGCTATAAGACTGGCATCGCTCGTGAGGTGATCCAAGATATTCTAAAGAGAGAAAAAGAACCTTTGTCTAAAGACGACATTGTGACGAAAGTAATGAAAGAAAGATACTTCAAGAAAAATACTATTTTGGTGAACTTAGCCAATTCTAAATTCTTTAAAAAGACCAAAAACGGACTTTATACTCTTGCTTAGTTTTTTTAGTTTGCTTTGTTTATTTTGTTTTATATATTAAAATATAAGCATGGCTGATGCAAAAAAGGCGACAGATAAAACAGCGGAAGGTAATTTTGCTGAAACTATTGAAAGCTTTATAAAAGAACACTGGCTGGGGATTCTAATATTAGCCTTCATTTTTTTAGTTTGGCAGTTTGATTTAATCCGCGGTACGCTAGCACTAATCGGGACAGCGTTTTTAGGCTGGGTTGCTTGGAAATTTTGGGTGCACTATATTCAGCAAGATTTTATTTCAGGCATTGATTTTGTTTTATTGGAAATTATTCCGCCACGTGAAGTTTTGCGTTCTCCGAAAGCGATGGAGCTTTTTATCACTAACGCGCTTTATCACTGGAGTATAAAGGGGGGGAAGGAGCAGTACTGGCAAGGAGCAGTATGGTTTTGGTTTTCCTTGGAGCTTGTTTCTATTGATGGACAAGTGCACTTTTATTTAAGAACGCCGACACGTGTCAGGAGTTTGATTGAAACACAAGTTTATGCCCAATACCCGCAAGCGCAAGTCAAAGCGGTTGAAGATTATACTTTAGCAATTGACGAGATTACTCCGCAGAGTTCTTGGATGGGATGGGGATGTGAATTTGCTCTGGCCAAACCGGAAGCATATCCGATAAAGACATATGTTGATTATGGGTTGGATCAAGATCCGGATGAAGAGTATAAAATTGACCCGATTTCTCCGGTAGTAGAATTTTTTGGTTCGCTTAAAAAGGGAGAACAAATGTGGATGCAGATTGTTATTACCCCCTCGAAAAAAGAATATCACACGAAGGGAACTTGGTTTGGACAGCACAACTGGGTTACGCAATCAGATGTTGAAATAAAAAAATTATTGGCTCCCTATACACGTCATCATCCTCCCGATGAAGGCCAAACAGAAGGAGCAGCACAGACATTTACCCCAGATAGATTAAAAAAGACAATTGAAGGGATGACGGCCAAAACCACTAAACTTGGTTTTGACACTGGCATTCGAGTTATGTATGTCGCAAAGAAGGAAGTATTCTCAATGGACAATAGAAGAAGCTTGCGACTTATTTTCCGTCAGTATGCAAATGCAAATTCTAACGAGCTTACACGCGTGAACTCTACCCAAGCTGATGCTCTGAACACAAGTTTCTTTATGCTCTCACAAAAGCAAGTTATGTTTTTGGCAAACAGAATGCTGCATGAGTTTAGAGAAAGATCCTTTTTTCATCTTCCGCTAAGACATCAAATTTTTAATAATCACACCATTAAGGGAGCACTACTTCTTATCGTTAAACAATTTTGGTTGCCGTATTTGCACCCCACCAACTTTGTTTTAAACGTAGAAGAATTAGCTACTCTTTGGCATTTCCCTGGTCAGATTTTGAAAGTTCCTACTCTGGAACGTATCGAATCCAAAGAAGCTTCTCCTCCTACTAATTTACCTATATAAATTATGGAAAACATTCCCTTGCCAAACAACGATCTCGGGTATTTAAAGCCTGAGTCGAATAAAAAAATTGGTTTCTATATATTAGCGGTTTTACTTTCGCTGGCATTACTTTACTTTTTCTTTTTAAGCGCCCCGATAAATTTTCCAATCGGAAAAACATTTGAAGTAGACCCCGGGATGAGTTTAAAAGGAGTATCTTTAAAATTGAAGAGCGAGAACATTATTCGTTCACGAGTTATTTTTGAGGCTTTAGTTATTCTCTCTAGCAAAGAGAAAAAAATAGTTTCAACAAATTATTTTTTTGAAAATAAACTTTCCGTTTTTGAGGTAGTGAGGCGCATCACCAAGGGAGAACACGGTATGGCTCCTGTCTCGGTCACAATTCCTGAAGGTTTTAATTCGGAACAAATTGGAGATACTTTTTCTCGAGTACTTCCTGGTTTCAGTAAAACTGGTTTTTTGCTGAAAGCAAAAAACCTGGAAGGGTATCTTTTTCCAGATACATATTTCTTTTTAACTACTGACAACGAAAAAGACGTAATTGCTTCCATGAGCAAAAATTTTGAGAAAAAAATTACACCACTTCTTCCGGAAATCGCCGCTTCTGGTAAAAGCAAAAAAGATATTATAATTATGGCTTCTATTATAGAAAGAGAGGCAGAGGGGGATTCGGATAGAAATATAATCTCAGGAATTTTGTGGAAAAGAATAGCGATAGGCATGCCTCTTCAGGTGGATGCTGCTCCGGAGACTTATAAAATAAAGGGTTTAACTCAAAGCCCCATTGGCAATCCTGGGTTGGATTCAATAAAGGCTGCCATTCATCCACAAAAATCTTCTTATCTTTATTATCTTCATGATAGTGATGGTAATATACACTATGCATCAAGTTTTGCGGAACATGTGAAAAATAAACTAAAGTATTTAAAATGAAAAAACACAATTTCGCATTTGTAGATATTGAAACCACTGGCCTTAACCTACTTAAACACGAAATAATAGAAATAGGTTGCGTTTTAACGACACCCGAACTAGAAATAATTGAAGAGTTTGAATTAAAGATAAAGCCAGAACGAATTTTCGATGCTGACCCTGTGGCTCTCAAGGTAAATCATTATAACGAGGCGGCGTGGGAGTCTGCATATGATCTGGAAGAAGCTATAAAAATATTTTTAAATAAGGTGACTGGTTGCATTATGGTTGGGCACAATGTTGCTTTTGACGCAGGATTTTTGGAATATACTTTTAATAAATTACAAACAGAAAATACACTACATTATCACAAGCTGGACACTATTTCTTTATCTTGGGCTAAACTGCACAGAGAACCAGACCTAGAACGGCTTTCTCTGCATGAGATGTGCGCGCGTTTTAATATTGAAAACAAAAATCCTCATACAGGACTTGGTGATGCGCGTGCAACCTTTGAGCTTTACAAAAAGTTGATGGAATTGTAAGTTTAATCTATGAAAAAGAAAGTGGTTTTTGTCGGCTTATCAGGGGGCGTTGATTCTGCTGTTTCAGCTGTGTTGCTAAAAAAACAGGGTTATGAAGTGGTGGGAGTATTTATCAAGACCTGGCATCCGGATTTTTTGGTGTGTAACGAAGAAGAAGAGCGCCGTGATGCAATGCGGGTTGCGGCCTTTTTGGATATTCCATTTTTAACCCTTAACCTTGAAAAGGTTTATAAGAAGGAAGTGGCTGATTATATGATCCGTGAATATAAGAGCGGACGAACACCCAATCCGGATGTGATGTGCAACAAAGAAGTAAAGTTTGGAGCATTCCTTCGAAAAGCGCTTTCTATGGGCGCAGATTTTGTGGCAACGGGACATTATTCTGGTAATGAAAATTTGCAAAATTTAGACGCCTTCGCCCCCAGAGACAGAAAGGCAGGGGACCCACGACGTTCAAAATTTTCAAATTTTCATTTATACAAGGGAGTTGATTCGTCTAAAGATCAAAGTTATTTTTTATGGACCCTCAAACAAGAACAACTAAAGAGAATTTTGTTTCCGGTTGGAAACCTAAAAAAGACAGAAGTTCGTAAGCTTGCGAAAAAATTTAAATTGCCCGTCGCGCTCAAAAAAGACAGCCAAGGAATATGTTTTCTCGGCGCCGTAGATTTGAAAGAATTTTTAAAACATTATATTAAATCTAAAAAGGGAAAAGTATTAAATGAATTAGGAGAAGAGATAGGTTTCCACGATGGGGCCGTTTTTCATACTCTTGGAGAAAGGCATGGATTTACTATTAAAAAAAAGACACCGCAAGACGGGGCATATTATATAGTTGGTAAAGATGTGAAGAAAAATGTTTTATATGTGTCACAAGACAAAAACTATTTCCAAAAGAGTCCGGATATTTTTCTGCTGAAAAATTCCTCAAGACTCGCGCCGTTGCGCTCCGCAGCCTCTTTTGGAAACAGTTTTTGTCTTGATATAGAAAGTACGAATTGGATTTCTGAAGTTCCAAAAACAGACGGAAATTATACCGTGCAGATTCGTTATCATGGTGAATTTTTGCCTTGCAAGATAAAAATAGGGTCAAATAAAGTTGCAAAAATAATTTTTCCAAAACAGGTTTTGGTGGCGTCCGGGCAGTCCTGTGTTGTATACGATGGAGATGTTTGCCTGGGGGGTGGAGTGGTTGTATAATTAAATTATGGAACAATTTTTTATACAAAATAGCGCAATAATTTTAAGGTTGTTTTTAGCAGTAATTTTAGGTACTTGTATAGGAGCAGAAAGAATTTTTGTACACAAAGAAGCCGGTATGAAAACTCATGCGCTTGTTGCGATGGGGGCGGCTGTTTTTGTCATAATTTCGGAAGAAATAGCGAAAAAATATCTTAATTTCCCTGGATTTAATCCGACGATGATGGCCTCACAGATAATTGTCGGTATCGGTTTTTTGGGAGCTGGGTCTATCATGCTTCAGAATTCAAAACTGAAAGGGTTGACCACGGCTAGCGGTCTTTGGGTTACAGCAGGGGTCGGGATGGCGGCCGGTTTCGGTCTTTTCGGTTTAGCTATTGTAGCCGCCGTTTTTATTTTGCTTGTATTTCTTGCAATGAATATTATAGAAAAACCACTTCGAAAAATTTCTGGTGATGACGGCTCGGGTAATTAATAAGTGAACAATATGGAAGCAAATGAAATTAGATCAAGGTTTCTAAAATTTTTCGAGAATCGAGGACACAAAATAATTCCTTCGGCCTCTTTGGTGCCCGAAAACGATCCGTCTGTATTATTTAATACCGCCGGTATGCAACCACTTGTGCCGTACCTTTTGGGTCAAAAGCATCCGATGGGGAACCGCTTGGTTGACTCGCAAAAGTGTGTAAGAACAGTCGATATTGATGAGGTGGGGGACAATCGCCACCTAACTTTTTTTGAAATGCTTGGCAATTGGTCACTCGGAGACTATTTTAAAGAAGAGACGATAAAGTGGAGTTACGAATTTTTAATTTCAAAGGACGAGGGTCTTGGTTTGGACAAGAATAGATTGTATATTACTGTTTTTGAAGGAGACGAAAATGCCCCCAGGGACGAGGAGGCGGCAAAAATCTGGCAGAAATATATTTCAGAAAATCGTATTTATTATTTACCGGAGAAAAATAATTGGTGGAACGCCGGAGAAAATGGTCCTTGTGGTCCGGATACAGAAATATTCTATGATATAGGCGAAGAGGCGTTGGGAGATCTCTCTCACGCGCAATTCGTAGCTGCAGATGACGGTGGGAAGGTGGTGGAAATTTGGAATAATGTTTTCATGGAATATGAAAAAAAAGACGGAAAAGTAATAGGGAAACTAAAACAACGTAACGTAGATACAGGGATGGGGCTTGAGAGGATCACGATGGTTTCACAAAAAAAGAAAAATGTTTACGAAACGGATTTATTCAATAATGAAATAACCAAAGAAGAGCGAATCGTTTCCGATCATGTGAAGGCCGCCCTTTTTATAATTTCTGATGGAGTTGTCCCTGCGAATACTGGAGCAGGGTATGTGCTTCGTAGACTGATTAGGCGAGCGGTTAGATTCTCTAAGAGACCACTAGCGGAAGAAATAGAAAGAATTAAAAATATTTACGAAGGGGTATATGTATTAGACGATAAGGGTGAAATAGAAAAAGAGGAAAATAAATTTAGGCAAACCCTGCAACATGGACTAAAAGAATTTGAAAAAGGGACTGATCCATTTATTTTAGCTACTACCTATGGTTTCCCGATAGAGTTAACGCTAGAACTGGCTAAAGAAAATGAAAAGGTCATCGATTTGGAAGATTTCAATAAAAAAATGGCTGAACATCAAAAGTTGTCGCATACCGCTTCGGCTGGAATGTTCAAGGGTGGGCTTGCGAACCATAATGAAAAAACGATTAGACTGCACACCGCGCACCATTTGCTTTTGGCCGGACTTAAGGCCGTGGTCAACAACGAAATAAAACAACGTGGAAGTAATATTACCGAAGAACGCCTCCGCATGGATTTTTTGTGTGATCATAAATTGGCGGAAGAAGAAAAGAACAAAGTAGAAGCTTGGGTAAATGAAAAAATCAATGAAGGTCTTAATGTTGTGCGTCGCGAGATGCCGCTTGCCGAGGCACAGAAAATCGGAGCGGAAATGGAATTTGGAGCAAAATATCCCGAGCAGGTATCATTGTATTTTATTGAAGATAAGAATGGTAACGTTATTTCTAAAGAATTTTGTGGTGGACCACATGTTTCAAACACAAAGGAGCTTGGTGAATTTAAAATTCAAAAAGAAGAGGCTGTGGCACAGGGAATTAGACGTATCAAGGCGGTACTTGTGTTATAATTACACCATGGGTATTTTTTCTGGGTCAAAAAATAAAGATGAATTAGCTCTGGTCTTTCATATCGGATCATCTTTTGTAAATGGGGTTCTTTTTTCAGCCCAAAAATCTGGAACACCTAAAATAATTTTTTCCGCAAACGAACCTATCCAAATTGAAAGAGAAATTGAAGTTGAGAAGTTTCTGTCTTCAACTATTAAGTCGCTGGAAGTTGTTGTAAAAAAAATTTACGAATCAAAAATGGGTGTTCCGAAAAAGATTTTTTGTGTGCTTTCTTCACACTGGTGTTTTTCTCAAGCCAGAACCATAAGCCTAAAGAAAAATACACCGTTTTTGTTTACAGAAAAATTGGCCGATGAGTTAATTAAAAAAGAAATTAAACTTTTTGAAGAAGAGCACTCAATAAACAGTGCAAGTGACGATAATTTAGTCCGTATAATTGAACTAAAAAACATAAAAATTATGCTGAACGGATATGAAACCCAAAAACCATTGAAACAAAAAGCAAAGGATCTAGAAATGACGATATATTTATCGATGAGCGAAGAGGGTGCTTTGAGAAAAATAGAAGGTGCTATTGCAAAATATTTTCATTTTGAACAAATGAGGTTTTCTTCTTTTGCGTTGTCTTCTTTTGCGGTGGTACGTGACATGTATACACAACAGGAAAATTTTTTAATCGTGGACATTGGCGGGGAAGTAACAGACATTTTAATGGTAAAGAAAAACACTCTTCGCGAATCCATTTCTTTTCCGCTTGGGCGTAATTTTTTAACACGTGGAGTTTCCTCTAGATACGGATGTACTCTAGAAGAGGCGAATTCTTTGATTTCTCTTTTGAAAGATGGCCATGCTGAGGCTACCGTGGCAAAAAAAGTATCCAAAATCATGAGCGATTTGCAAACCGAGTGGCTCAATCGATTTCAGGAATCTCTCGTAAATCTATCAAACGACATTTCCATTCCTTCGTTAATATATTTAGTTATGGATAAAGATTTGGCAGATTTCTTTTCTGGGGCAATTAAAAATGAACAATTTAGCCAATATACTTTAACTGAATCAAAATTCGAAGTTGTTTCATTGAATGCAGAACTACTTAAGGGCATGGCGGTTTGTGGAAGCAGCACTATTTGTGATGCTAGCATTATCGTAGATTCAATTTATATAAATCGTTTCTTAATAAACTCTGCCTTGCCTCGTCGTGGAGGTGTCGGAGTTACAAAATAGATATGCCTAAACGATTATTAGACGACATGGTGCCTGCTAGGCCGAAAAAAGTAGCGGTAATCCAAAAGCAGGTCAAGAAACAAGAAACAAAAAAATAAAAAAAAT
>JBBIUG010000008.1:0-16895 GCA_037440325.1 Candidatus Nomurabacteria bacterium
TTCGCCATTGTGATGACGGTCCTGGTTTTCCAAATTAAATTACCAGAAATATGGGGACCGATAAACAACACAGGCCTTTGGTCTGAGGTTGAAAAATTACTTCCCCTTCTTTTAAGTTATATCCTGAGTTTCGCCCTGCTCTTTACATACTGGAGAGCTCACCATTTTTTCATTTCTGTTTATGCAAAAAATATTGACTCTAGACTCACGAACATCAACGCCTTGTTTTTCATGTTAATAAGCTTAATTCCGTTTTCCGCCAGTATTTTAGGAGTATTTTATAATAATGAATTGTCAGTTGTGATCTTCGGTATGCATATTATTTTGATTGGCATGACCCTGTATTGGATGAGAAAATATGTACTTTATTCTGAGCACATTAAAAACCCCGAAATAACCAAAAGAGAGATCCGCGGTAGCACCATTCGCACCCTGGCTCCGGTAGTTTTTGCACTTGTTGCCATTCCTCTTTCTTATTTCAGTATAAAAATTTCCATTATTCTCTTTACCCTTGTGGTCATTTTTAACCTTTCTTCATATAGTACTCGTCTTTTCGAAGCAATGTTAAAATATCTTCACCATCTCTTCTTCGGCGAAGACACAAAGGGCCATTTTGCAGATTAAATTACTTTATTTTTCTTACTCCGTGTTTTTGATGAAGCTTAGAGACTTCTTCTTCTTCGAGTTCCTCTTTTTTTTCTTTTCCTCTTTCGCCGAGAGTGCGAAGCTCGTCGTCTCCAAGAACGTTTAATGATTTCGCCAGTTCTGAAAGATGTTTCACGGTATTTTTCTCCGGAGCATCGAGAATCTCCTCAAGCAAGGCATGTAAAATCCATCCCATGCGTGGTCCGGGTTTAATTCCGAGCTCTTTTTGCATATATTCCCCGCCAACCTTTAGCTGTCCGACAGAAATAGGATCTCTCAAGGACTCTTCAATCATGGCAAAATACTTTCGCAATCGGTACGGCGCTTCTTTTTTACTCATCCCTACTCTATCGGACTCACGGACATTCATAAGATCCCAAATATTTTCTTTTCCTACCTTGTTAATAATTCTGCGCACCGCAGAGAGAGTGATGAGTTCCGTATCAGAAAAGAACATATGATTGCGAATTAGTTTTTCCACAAGATCAATTTCTTTTTTCGGGAATTTTAATCGCTCCAATATTTTTTTTGTCATTCGCGCACCGACGACTTCGTGCCCATAAAAAGTATATTTCTTTTTTGTTTTATCTTTTGTTTCTCTTCTGGAGCGAGGTTTTCCTATGTCGTGAAAGAGCGCAGAAAGCCTTATTTGTAAAGGCCAATTCTTGTTCGCCGCATGTTGCACGGCGTGCAACAAATGTTCCCAAACATTATAAATATGTCCACCAGACTGTTCGCAGCCAATTCCCTCTTCCAGCTCCGGAATTATATTTTTTAGCAAACCAAATTTTTGCAACATTACAATTCCGACTGCTGGATTTTCCGACATAATTATTTTTTCAAACTCATCACGAATTCTTTCTGCCGAAATTTTTTTTATTAATTTTGCATTTTTTAAAATACTTTCCGTTGTTTCATACGACACAGAAAAATTTAATTGGCAAGCGAAACGGACAGCGCGGAGCATCCGAAGCGCATCCTCGGTAAAACGATCATCGGGGTTTCCGACAGCCTTCAACATTTTGTCGTTGATGTCCTTTATTCCACCAAACAAATCCACGAGATGTCCTTTAGGGCTTAGCGCCATAGCATTCACGGTAAAATCGCGCCTTTTTAGGTCATCTTCTAGTTTTTTGCTAAATTTCACTTCATCGGGATGTCTAAAATCACTATATTTTGCCTCTAGCCTATATGGGGTAACCTCGATTATCTGGTATTTTGATGTTTCTTGTGAAACATTGTCCTCCCTTGTTTCACATGGAACACAAACAGCTACCGTGCCAAATGTATTTTCATAAACGGTCTTTTCAAACAAGTCAATTATTTGTTCCGGTCTTGCATTGGTCGTAATGTCCCAATCCTTGGGTTCTTTTTTTGTTAGAAGATCTCGGACACAACCTCCGACTAGATATACCTCAAAACCAGCCCTTTCAAGAGTGCTTGTTACATGTGAAACTTCTTTTGGAATTTTCAATATTAAGTTTTTTAGATTATTCATTGTATTTTTGTGCCCCTGGAGGGAATCGAACCCCCATTGCTGGTTCCGAAGACCAGTGCTCTATCCATTAAGCTACAAGGGCATTTTACTTTTAAACCACTTAAAATCTATTGCTGTCTTCCTTCTGTGACAATTTGCACACCGAACCTCACATTTATTAATCTCTTCTTGCACTTTTACTAAAGAACATTGAGATCTAATTAATTGTGAAACTGCTCTAAATTTTGGTCTTTCCCCCTTGTGGTCAAACTCCAACACTCTTGGGTCAGTTTCGCCACAATCAACACAAGGATGTTTTAAAAAATATTGCAATAAAAATTCATTGGCCTTTTGGCGCAAATATTTATTACGTCTTTGTGTTTTTTCTAAATAATACTTCCTGTTCTCATTATAATGATTTTTTACCGATAATCTAGTGCACTCATTGCACTGGTGGTGCCGCAAACCCAATGCCACATTTTTGTAGTTAAATTCGCTGATTGTTTTTTCTTTCTTACATTTTGTGCACTTCATTATTGGCTAATTATATCATTTTATCCTTCGAAAACATAATTTATTTCGAATCAAATATTGCATTATAAATTATAAAATAATATAATAAAATAACTAATAGCGGTTATGGTTTAGTGGTAGAACACGTCCTTGCCAAGGATGAGACGGGAGTTCGATTCTCCCTAGCCGCACAAAAATTGGTGTCCTTTTAACAAAACTATAGAAAAAATGAATTATAGATGAATTATTAAGGATATTTGCAAAAAGTGTGGATAACTATGTGAGTTATGTTTATAAAGGACACATTGTTTAGCTGTCTTATAGGGTGTATTTTTGTAATTATACGTTGTAAAATAAGGATATGTTTGTTAAAGACATAAAAATGCTTCATTTTGTTTCACGTGAAACGAGTTACATGTGAAACTAACTAAAATAACACAAAATTAAGCTAAAATGCCGAAAGTATTCACTTCAAAAACACAAAAAACTGGAGAACTTGGTGAAAACATAGCTGCAAGATTTCTTGTGAAACATGGGTTTGAAGTATCCGACAGAAATTATACGAAGAAGTGGGGAGAAATTGATATTGTTGCTAAAAAGAAAAACAAACTATATTTTATTGAAGTAAAAACAGTTGAAAGGGATTTGCTAAAAAGCCTTGATGCAATGGGTCAATATCGGCCAGAAGATAACATGCATCCCTGGAAACAAAAAAGGCTATCACGAACAATTCAAACTTATCTTTTATCAAACAAAATTGCAGATGACGCAGAATGGCAAGTAGATTTATTGGTGGTTTTTCTTGATATTGCAAATAAAAAAGCGAAGATAAAAGTGGTAAGCGATATTATTTTGTGATATACTCATTTTGCTTTAAAAGTATCCGGGCTGTAGTACACCGGTTGTACAAGCACTCTTTGTTAGAGAGCGTTAAACGCCGAAAAATAAGGGTTAATCAGGATATAAATAAATAACGGGCTGTAGTATACCGGTAGTACAAGCGCTTTGGGAGCGTTTAGACTGGGTTCGATTCCCAGCAGCCCGACCACAATTGATTATGCGGGATTAGTTTAATGGTAAAACGTCAGTTTTCCAAACTGAGGTTGGGAGTTCGATTCTCCCATCCCGCACAACTTGTCCCGTTAGAAAATTACGGGAAGGTAATAAAATCACAGAAGTATTATTATTTAATTTTCTATTGGGATGATTATTTGGATAAGTATTGCTACTTTAGTATCTACTTTTCTGGGGGGGTTGTTTGCTTTGCGCTTTAAAGACAAGCTGCATTTGATATTGGGTTTTTCGGCTGGGGCAGTTATTGGTGTGGCTTTTTTTGATCTTCTGCCGGAGGCGATAAATCTAAGCAGTAAAAACTATGACGTGTCCTATATAACCTCTATTATGGCGCTTGGTTTCGTGATTTATGTTATTTTGGATAGATTTATTTTTTTACACTCACACAACCATGAAGAAAACGAGAGACAACCAGAACAACACGTTAATAAAAGGGGGCTGTTGGGCGCTGGAAGCCTTTCTGTGCATAGTTTTGTTGATGGCGCAGCAGTTGGCTTGGCTTTTCAGGTTTCAAACGCAGTGGGGATAATTGTGGCCACAGCGGTTCTTGTTCATGATTTTTCAGATGGAATAAATACCGTAAATATGATTTTAAAAAATTCTGGCACGCGAAAACAGGCAATAAAATGGCTGTTAACAGATTCTGTCGCCCCTATTTTGGGAATCCTTTCAACTTTATTTTTTTCCGTACCAGAAGCAACTCTAGGCATAATTTTAGCTATATTTTCTGGGTTTTTCTTGTATATCGGTGCATCAGATTTGTTGCCCGAAAGTCATCACAACCATCCTACGGTGTGGACAACTTTTTCTACAGTATTGGGAGTGTTGGTACTATACGGAGCTATTAAGTTCGCAGGAATTTAATTTTTTTATCAAACAAAAATCTGTATAATTAGGCAATGATGGAAAAATCGCAGTTTAATGCTTCAAAGAAAAATCCGACCAAAACGAGCAGCAAAACAACTGAGAGCAAAATACCCAGGCCCAATGAAGAAAAATTGGAGGATTTTGAAGTAGTAAGAGAAAAATTTAAAACTTGGTCAAAAAACTATGTTGAGGGCTTGTACTTTTCAGAGAAAGAAAAAACGGCATCACCTTTCGAAGACCCAGCTGAAGAAAAAATGACTGAGCTTTTGCCTGAGACAGAGGGACTGATAACGAAAGAGAAGGCAGAGCTTACTCAGATATTTTTTGATGAATTAATAGATTTTTCAAATCGTATTATTTTTCAAGATGGTTTTACCGAAGAAAAACGAAAAAATTTTTTTGGTAGATTATACGAAATTTTTTTTAATAGATCTCCCAATCTTCTAGAAAATTTCAATGGAAATTTTGCAAAAAAAATACTTATTTCTTCAAGAATAAATGAAACATATGGGCTACGCGGTATACCTGACAACACTGGGGAAATAGCCTATGACCTTAGCTACTGTTCAGAAGACACAGTGTCTGATTTATTAAACGAAATCAAAAAAATGTCTACCTCTGAGACACTAAGTGTGCTTAAACAGCTATCGCAATCGGCGCGCCGTGCGTTGGGAGACGGTACTTGGGCACATCTTGCGTTCGAGCGTATTGTTTTTATATTAAAATCTCTGCACAAAACGACCCAATTTCCAATTATTTCTTTTGCGTGCGAGTTTGAGCTCTCAAAAATTGCCACATACGCAAGTGAAGAAATGGAAGACCTGCCAAGAGAAAATGAAATGGGGGACGACTTTGGTAAGAAAATACAGCAAAGTCTTGCTGTAGAAACGACTGAATTTTTTCTCAACAACAGAACACACCCACAATTAGAAGAGGTGGGGTTTTCAAATGTCTCATCAGATTATGGAATCATTCTAAACAAAGGTAGCTTAACACCTTTTGCGCTTATTGAAAGAACGGAAGATTCAACAAAAGAAATCTCTGTGCCCCGACTTGATAATGATCAACTTTCCAGACTGGCGCAAATAACAAGAGAAATATCAAAAGGCCAAACGGGGGAACAAGTTTATTATGACATGGCTGATATTCTATATTATTTTGCGGAGCAGGGCGTTGGTCCAAGGGAAATTTTTCCCAGCGTTCCGGAGGAAATCCTAGCAAAATGCATTGGACTAAGAAAAGAAGCCGGCGTGTTGCAAAAGGAATCAGACAACTTAAAATCATCAACCATGAAAGAAATCGAGAAGGAAAATCTTGAAAAAAGTCACGCTCTTTTTTCTTTTGCTGAAAAGAACTTTAACAGGATTTTTGTTGGTAAATTTGAAAATTACGGCAAAAAATATCTTGAAAATAAAGAAAAAAAATACGAAGATGGGATGTGGCAAATGATTGAGAACGTGGGAGTGGTTGCCCGTGCCAGAAAAAAATACCCGAAAATAGAATCCAAATTAACACCAGAAGAATTAAAAATTTCCGAGGAAATGGAAGAAAAAATGGAGGAGTTAAGAAATTTCCATTCTCAAAACTGGAATTCGATGTGGACTCGAATAGAAGACAAATCAGCAGAGATTGACAGCAGTATGGCTGAAAAAATAAAAGAACTTGGATCAACAAGCAGAGAATTAAAGCGGGAAGAATTGGTTTCCTACACCAAAAAAGTTATTGAAGAAAATAATGAAACAAAAAAAACGCACAAATTGATAA
This sequence comes from Candidatus Nomurabacteria bacterium, assembly GCA_037440325.1. Lineage (GTDB taxonomy): Bacteria > Patescibacteriota > Minisyncoccia > Phycocordibacterales > UBA9973 > UBA9973. Next base: position 6,341 of record JBBIUG010000008.1, read on the forward strand.
GTTACGATGGCCTAACGGTACAAAAACAATTCAACCCGCTTGGCAATGAAGATTTTTCTCACCTCGTAAAGTTTTTACATAGTCCTGAAGTAAGATTATATATAAACAAAAGATTGGGAATTAAAATCGAGTCCTTGTCTCTGCGCGAACAAATTCATCTTTTACGTTTTCTGGCTGAATCAAATAATGAAACCTACACGAGGATTGAAAAAATATTGCATAAAAACAAGACAGATAGTCAAAATATACTACGCTCTTTTCTCTCGCTGTCAGGCAACACGGAAATGGGAAACATCATCCTTGATATGTGCGAAAAATTACCAAGTAAGGCAATCCAAAAAATCTTTAAAAAATATAATGAGATTGTTGATCTGACAAACGAAGTTGAAACCTTTGTTTATAAAGCATTCAACGATACGACGTCGGAATCTGTTTTAAGCGCGAAAGAATCTCTTTTTAGAAGAGCAAAGGATTTGCTCGCCTCCTATAAAGACCAGATAGATTCAGGCAAGAAAATCGACGCAGAAAAAGTAAGTTCCGAATTAGAAAATATTAAATCAGAAATTTTATTGTTCGCTAGCAGTTTTAAATCAGCGACCAAAAATGGAGAAATTGTCTTTGATAAAATTCCCGGCATTGAAACCTCCACTGTTGACCCAACGGCTATCAGAGATGAGGATAAAAAAGAAATGGAGCGAATTTTTGTCGCCAATCGCCCTAAATATTCTTCAGAGTTATTAAAACACACCCTGGAAGAATTCAAGTCGGCGTTGGATTCTCATGACAAAGAGTTCCATTTATTAAAATTTGACGGCAAAATCATTTCTTTTCTTCGCTTTGACAAATTGCCGGATGGAAACCTCTATGCTGGGTCGTTAAACGTGCGCCCAGAGGCAAGAGGTTCGTCTATCGGTTCTGTTATTTTACACCAAATACTTGACGAGAAAGCCCTGCAGCACGACGTGGAAGCTGTGGTGTATAGTAAAAATCCCATGTTGAAACACTATACGGCTGATTTTGGATTTGAAATCGTGGAAGAATTGCCAAATTTCGAAAACACCGGAGAATTGTATTACAAAATCATTCGTCGGAAAAATCAGCCTGGGCTGAAGGCCGCCTAATTTCACCCAGCACTAGCGATTCTGCTTTATCCCAAATTTGAACAAACAAAAGTTTGTGCATATTAGCAATATCTTTATCTTCAATGATAACTCCGATTTTTTTATTTTCAGAAAGTGTTAAGTAACTTACTTTTTCATTATAAATTAGCATCGTCGTGCCAAAAGGAGAAAGATTTTTTAATACCCGAACCTCCGCAGCCTCAGGATTCATTTGTTTCGCTCTTTCACGAACAAATGGTGTGTCTGGAGAAATCATTTTCTTTTTGATTCCAAGTTTTGTTCTCTTTTTTATATATTCCTCGTTTTCTTTGCGAAGATATTTATCTACCGCTTCATTGTCTACATATTGCAAAATCGTTTCCGTCGAAGACAAAGAATCTCCCACAACCTTTTGAATAGCATCTTCTCCTTCAAAAAACTGCACGTTGGGCTTGCCGGCAATCAAGTTGAATTTAGAAGACAGAGAACCAATAGAGCTTGTGAGCATCTCTTTGTTGAGCGCAAGTTCTTTTTCTTTTCGTTCAAGGCTGGACAAAAGGAGGCCAGGATGAGCAGGGGAGAAGACAGCCACCGTCCCCGGACCGCCCTTTTTTGATACGAGACTCAAAGATTCTAATTGTTCCAATACTTTATAAATAAGGCCGCGCTTTATCCCTGTCCATTTTGCCAAATCACTGGCCCGTTGTGGACCTCGATCAAGCAAGGCCTGATATGCTTGCGCCTGTTCTTCAGAAAGCCCAGCTTGGATTAAAATGTTCTCTTCTTTCATCCCATTAGAAATTTTAATTATTAATATTGATTCTTTTGCCAGTGCCCGTAGAATTTCTAACGGGACAGGTACCAAAAGTATATATTATCTGTTTTTGTCACGCAAATATGACAATGTGGATAACTATTTTATTATTGATAAATAAGGAGATTTTGATTATTTTGAGTAGCCTGTGTTTGTATAATTGACAAAGCAATTTGATTGTGTTATACTATTTCCAGAGTTAGATAAGTTCATTAAAGGAGATTTCAAACGATTGATGCCCACCCCTGATCCGCTCATATATAAGCAGACACGACATGAGCGAGACGGTACCTAGGCCGGTAAGCTAGGAAGGAGGAGGGAGTGAGCTGAGAGACAATCATTTGCAATTTGTTTGCACCGTGAATAGTGAATTTGGTGGAAGCCGCAAACCGAAACCAAAAACACACAAACATTCACAGCCGTGTATGAGTCATCCACAAGGATGATAAAGACATAGGTAGGCCATAAAAGTTTAACCCTCTTTTGTGACCTAAAATGTCTTTGCGAAGAAGTTCTTTGTCTGAGGAGAGACAAGGAAAGCACAAAGAGGAGAGAGACCTGCATTGTGGTAAAGACAAGTTTTTTGAAAATAAAATATGTGTTATTAAATTAGTCGCCTCACTTAAAATAACTGTGCCGTTGTTTTAGGCGAGGCGACTAAATATCTTCGCCAGCATGGTGCTGGCGAGGGAAACCGAAACGCGCCCAAGGGGCGCAAGGAGGAAAAAATGTCCAGAATCGAATTGAGTTGGGGTGGCGGGGTGTTCGACATCCTGCTGGATGTAGCTACCGGTAGGCTGCATGCGTACGCGCATGCAGCCGCGGCGGTAGTGATTCATTCCCTCTTCGGAGGGAAAAATTACTACCGTAGCAAAAGCGGGCTCTCCGGCGCCGGGTTCATTCCCGAGCGCCTCGGGATCGTGAAGATCCAGGGGTATCGGACGGACACGATATCCGCCCCCTGGATAACACCGGAGGCACTTGCCTCCGGACCCGAGATCGGGGGGTGGCGGATCGTCGCCCCTTTCGAATACGGGTGGGGGCTGGGAGCCCCCGAGAACTGGCCCATCGTCGCAACACGCGGCGATGGGTACTACTTCCTCACCCCCCAGGAGGTAATGCCCCTCCTAGGGGGGCTCACCAAGGACTGTTTCAGCGAGCAGTCCTTGACCGCCCGGCTTATCAAAAGGCCGGGGGAAGAGATGATCCAGTACCCCATGAGGTACTGGGTAAGGGACCCCGCATCCCACTGGCGTGGGATGAGGAAGGTGCTGGAGGCTCTCAACATGAAGAGCCTCCGGTTTGAGGGAGCTCCCGAGCCGAGTTCAAATGAGTTCTGGAGCCGACTCGGCCTCCACCCCCTCCCAGATGGGAGGGTTTACAAGGTCACCAACGGCATCTGCCGCGCGTCGTACTCGCGCGAGCAGGTGGCCACGGTCGAGGGGCTGCAGGCCGCGGCCCCTCGCAACGTTCGGGTCCTCGCCCCGAACGTTTACGTCCAGGGCGAGTTCGGCTCTGGATTCACTGCGGTCGGTCTCTTCTGCTTTGGTGGAGAAGAGATCGACTACGAGGTCGCCCTCGACGAGACGCGCGCGATGCGCGTCATCGGGGGGGCAACCCCGTGGGGGGAGGGAGAGCTCTGCGACGTTGTTGCAGAACTCGAGGCCGGGGCCCGCCGCAAGGCGGAGCAGGACCGGCTCAACCGTCTCTCCCGCGAGGAGCGGGAGCGAGAGGAGGCGGATATCGCCCGCTCCCTCGCGGAGCTGGCGAGCGAAAACGGCGACGTCGTCGTGACGTTCGCCGATTCCCTAGCCGCAGGAAACTGCGAGCCGGGGACCAGTCAGTTCCGCGACCGGGCGTTCCCCGGTCGCCAGGAGGTAAAGCTGGCGGAGCTCATTCCCCACCTAGCGAACGGCAACGTTCGCAGAGTGGTGGAGTGGAAACTTCGCCAGCTCACCAAGGGCGCATAACGCGCCAAGGCTCATCGATGCCTAAAAATCCGGCGAAAGAAAGGATGTCTGATGACGTAAATCACCCTCTGTCGGAATCGCCGACCGGCAGAGTATACACAACGGGATGGCAACTCGTTGCGGGACGCATCGCTTTATGTGCGTTACCGTGTAAAAATAATCATAAAGAAGTCGGAGTGGGTACTCCGGCGCAAGGGTTAACATCATTCTTGCCGAGGTTTTACGACCTCGGCATCCTTGTTGAGTTTACAAAATTCTTTGTGAACTCATTAGGATTACGGGCACAAAGCCCAACCTAGCCTCGGGATTAAGAGGCACCAAGGGAGGAAAAATGCGAAGGTTAGCCGCCGTGGCGTTGACCTTCATGGCCGGGATGGCCGCGACGGTCGACTGCCAAGTGCGGGGATGGTTCCCCGCACCGTGGGGCCACACTACAGGGGTTGAAGTTCACCCCTTGTACGCGCTACCCCATGTGGTGGTGTATCACCTAGCAGTGTTTGCATTGCTAGGTGTTGCGGTTCTTTTATACGGACCGCACGCCACCAGGCGGCGCAACCGCCCCGAGTAAGTCAGGGCCGCCCTGTGCTGGCAGGGTGTGAACAGAAGGTGCTTGAAGTCCGGTATGGTCCGGACGGCACCCCAGCAAATTTTTCGGGTGCTCAAAGCACCCAAGGCATGCCGATGCCTGAAATCGGCACAAGCATTACAACCCAATATCTCCTATAAGGCACAGCGAGTCTGTGCTGAAATGGAGAGAATAAGGTTGCAATGCAAAAGGAGAGGATGATGGCAAAGCCCATCATCATCATCACCGATGCGGCCGACTTCCGCGTCGTTCGGTTTGAAATCCCCGGAGGTGTTTGCACCGCCGAGGAGTTCGCCGAGGCGACGCGCGAGGTCGAGGCTGCACTGGCTGGCTCTAAGGTCGTTCTTTTGAACGGCAGAGGACCAGTGTGGGGTTACGGCATGTTGATTCACGCCGCACACCCCACCCCGGCGGTCGGGACCTTCGACCCGCGGCTCAGCGGATACGTTGTGGTTTCAAGCCACAACGCCGCTTACGCCGTAGGTTCGGTGATCCCGGACCCCGAGCAGGTGCAGTAGCGCCGCGCAGTGGCTGACGTCTGGCCCAGACGGTAAACGGGGAGGTGCGCCGCACGCGCCGGTACTCATTGTGTGTATGCCAATGAGATAAAGGAGATCGCTTCGGTGCGAGTTTGAGGAAGTTGGATTGGTTATCAGCTTCCTCGCGGGTTTAAAATCTGAATGCTGTCTCGACCTCGCGCCGAGACGGCATCCTTGTTGAGTTTATAAATTAAAAAAATTAATTTGTAGGTTCATTGGGATCGCTGTAAATTTGACGGAAGAAAAAACAAAGAGGAGAAGTGCTTGATCATTTTGATCAAAATCTCTCTCCTCTGACACTTCTCTTCTTGCGTTTATAATCTGCCCCATTTCGCATCGCGATTTAGCGTAGAGGAAATTTCTTCCGCCAAATTTGTGGCGAGTTGCCAATTAAAAATCTCACTTCCTGGTGAGATTTTTTTGTTTAAATTTAATTAGTTCTATTTTGCCCAAGACCAGTCGGAGCCAGGGTTCTTCGCTCCAAAAACTTCAAAGTGTATGTGGGGTCCGGTAGAGCGCCCTGTGGAACCTACATAACCGATAACTTGTCCTCTTTTTACTTCAGCTCCGATTGAAGTAGCGAGTTTAGACATGTGACCATAGAGAGTTTTTGTGCCATTTGGGTGTTGAATTATAGCCATATTTCCATAACCGCCGCCGCATCTTGATTGACCAACCTTACATCCCGATTTTACAATAAGTACCGCCCCTGAAGCAGAAGCGTATATTGGAGTGCCGGTCGGTGCGCCGATGTCTATACCCCTGTTTCCGGGCCCGTGCAGACCTTGAGTTTTGTGTCCTGTCGGTACTGGGTTAATAAAATATCCAATAAGGCTTTGAATAGGGTGGGTCGTATAGTAGTTCTTGTCTCTGACCTCGGACGATCCTAGGTTTGCGGCTGGTTTATCTCCTCCCTCGTCAACAATTTCTCCACCTGGAATCATAATTTTGTCTCCCACGGCAAGCTGGGCTTCTTCATTGATATCGTTGAACTGGATAATATCTGTAACGTCTACTTTGTATTTAGCAGCTATGCCTTTTAGGGTTTCTCCTTTTAGAACGGCGTGCTCAACTCCAGAAGTAGGCAAAATAAAGAGAACATCTCCTTCTGTTAGAGGTTCACCCTTTTTAAGCCCATTGGCAAATAAAACAGTATTAACCGAAATACCAAACATCCCTGCAATAGCCGAAACAGTATCACCCTTTCTGACTACATAAACACTAGTTTCTTGCGAAGAAGGATCCACCACATTATTTCCATCAGAAACCCCCCAGCGGCCACCGGGCGGAAGAATCGCGTTTTCAGAGATAATGTTTATTGTGTTTGTGTCATCCTGTCCTGCCGCCATGGCAGCCTTGGGGTCAGGAAGGGGCATGTTCGCAGAAGTGTATTCTGCCTCAGCTGCCATGGGAGCCAAAAAAGCTACCCGAAGCAAAAGGGAAGACACTAAAACGAGTTTTAAAATTTTGAGTTTAGGTTTTATAAAACAAACTAAATACCGCGAGATTTCCTTTTCTGCCCCAAAAAGACTAATGAAATAAGGCTAGAATTACAGGACGACCTATTAAGTTCTGCAAACAAAGGTTCTCACGATGGTTACTGTCTTCTCTAGAATACGGCCAGCTCATACCAAACTCCTCTTCTGTACTATGTTTACAGGATAGCTCAAAATGGCCCAAAAGTCAATTTAGGAAGGGAGTAATGTGGATAACTATTTTTGATAAAAAATTGACGATTCAACGCAAAAATTGCACAATTTAAACAAATTTAGACAAAAATTTAGGCAAATTGGACTAAAAAATATATAATAAAAACCTACCATGGAAACAAAACCAAAAGAAAATAGCGGAATTCCCATTATGATCACTCGCAACATGGAAATGCAGCTATTAAAAATGGGGTTTGGGGCAGAAGAAATCAACAAACTCACTCCTCAAGAAGCTTGGGACATTATTGAAGGAAAAAACGGGGGAGAAAACAAAACATCTCCTGCGGACCCTTCAGGAGAAGAAAGAGAAAGAGTTTTTTTGGAAACAATAAAAGCCCAAGAAGAAGCTAAACTATCTGGGGCAAGTCCTTCACAAAAAGACAAAATTAGAGAAAGAATAAAGAAAATCGAAAAAGAAATAGAACAAAGAGGGGTAAAATCTATGCCAACAACCGCCGCGCATGATCCAGTCCCAGAAATAAGAAAAGTGCACGAAGAAGCAATAAAAAAAGAACTTTTGAACAAATACAATAGACCAGATCAAGCAAAGAGCTTTTCCGACCCTTCCCTTGAGCAAAAAAACATTTTCATTCTCTCCCGTCCTGAATTTGCAAGCGATAAATTTAACCTAGGCACCGAAAAAATAATCCAACTATTTAAAATTGAACAAGAAAATATTCGTTCCGTTTTTGGAAATAACTCGGCGGGGATCTGGGAACAATTAAAAAACATTCCGGCAAAAAAGGCCATTGAGCAAACAGAGGGGAACAACGCGACTATCAGAATGGCGAAATATTTGCAAACACTGGCGAGGTTTTCGAAGGCCGAACCTGAATCAACCCTAATTAAAACAGAAAGTACTGAGGCTTTTGTCGCTCGTACCCTACAAAAGATAAGCGCTGAAGGAAATTTAGAAATACTTGAGAGAGACTTAGCTTTGCTGAAATAAATCTGTGTTATATTTGATTTGTGGAAAAAAACGCAGAGCATTTAGCGGGCTTAAATAAAGAACAAAAAGAAGCTGCCCTACACAAAGACGGACCACTTCTTATCGTTGCCGGAGCTGGGGCTGGAAAAACAAAAACTATCACCCACCGCATCGTGAACCTTATAAAAGAAGGAATTTCTCCGGATAAAATTTTAGCGGTCACCTTTACCAACAAAGCCGCCAAGGAAATGCGAGAAAGAATTATCGGGGAAATTAATAAAAGTTCAAAAGGGCAAGACACAATACCGTTTGTTAGTACTTTTCACTCTTTGGGGGTTTATATAATAAAAGAAAACGCCAGATTGCTTGGATTAACTAAGTATTTCACTATTTTAGACGAAGGAGACTCAACCACCATCATAAAAAATATTCTAAAAGAACTCAGCATAGACCCAAAACAATATGATCCAAAAAAAATAAAAAATATAATATCCAGAGAGAAAGGAAAATTTACTCACCTAGAGGATTATGCGGAAAAATCCGTGGACACTTTGGGGCAAATAGTCGCTCGGGTTTGGAATTTATACGAAAAACAAAAAACAAAAGAAAACTCTCTAGATTTTGATGATTTACTTTTAAAAACAGTTAAATTATTAAAAGAAAATAAGGCAGTGAGAGAACTTTATCAAGACAAATGGGAATATATTCACGTTGATGAATACCAAGACACAAACGAAGTCCAGTATTTAATGACCAAACTGCTTTCAGAGAAGAATAAAAACATTTGCGTAGTAGGGGACGCAGACCAGAACATATATTCTTGGCGCGGAGCAAATTTGAAAAACATTTTAAATTTTGAAAAAGATTATCCAAATGCAAAAATAATTTTACTGGAACAGAATTATCGTTCAACTAAAAATATTCTGGAAGCAGCTAACGAAATAATCAAAAAAAACATCTACAGGCCTGATAAAAATTTATTCACCGACAATGTGGAGGGTGAAAAAATTGGACTTTATGAAGCACTGGATGAAAACGATGAAGCTGAATTCGTTGCGACAAAAATTTTAGAAATATTAGATAGCTCCGCCTCTTCCGATTTTTCGTCCCTGCGCCCTTCTCCTTCGGAGTGGGACCCTCGGGATCAAAAAATCGGAAAAGGCTACGCACACACAGGGGAGGATATTACTTTGAGAAACATTGCGCAGGGAGACGGCCCGAGCATAGCAATTTTCCAACAGGAAAATATGCGTGTTGAACAAAGTAATATCCTCCCCGAGGTCGCCGTTTTGTATCGCGCAAATTTTCAATCCCGTGCGCTAGAAGAAGCGATGCTTCGTTATAATATTCCATATCAAGTTTTGGGAGTAAAATTCTTTGAAAGAAAAGAAATAAAAGATACTTTAGCGTATCTTCGAGCGGCATTAAGCCCGGATAGTTTGTCAGACATAAAGAGGGTTATTAATTTCCCGGCGCGAGGTATAGGAAAAGTCACTTTAGCAAAAATTTTTGCCGGAGAAAAAGAAAGTTTGCCCATTAAGGTAAAAATAAAAGTTAATAATTTTTACCAAACTCTTGAAGAAATAAAAGAAAAAATAAAAGTAGAGAAAGCAAGCGCGGTAATAAAATTTGTGGTAAAAAAATCGGGAATTGAACAAGAATTAAGTAGTGGGGGAGAAGAGGATGTAGAAAGACTGGAAAACATAAAAGAATTGGCAACTCTCGCGCTTAAATATGATAATTTAGAAAATGGATCTGGTATAGAAAAACTTTTAGAAGATGCCTCTCTATCGTCAGACCAAGACGACATCATGATTAACCAAGAAAAAAGAAAAGACAAAAAAGAAATAGCCGCGGTAAAATTAATGACCGTGCACGCGTCAAAAGGTCTTGAATTCAAGTACGTTTTTGTTACTGGCCTGGAAGACGGGCTTTTTCCGCACGAAAGACAAAACGAGGCGCAAAACGGAGAAGATAAAGAGGAGGAACGCCGACTTTTTTATGTAGCGCTCACTAGGGCAAAAGAAAAATTGTTTTTATCTTTTGCGAATTTCCGCACAATTTTCGGCTCTTGCAACATAAATGCCCCATCCGAATTTATCAGCGACATCCCGGCCGACTTGTTGGAAAAAGAAGGAGAAACTAGCGGAATAAAAACAATATATTTATAAAGGATTTTGTAAAATTATGAAAGCAAAAAAATCATTAGGACAAAATTTTTTAAAGTCAGAAGTAGCTTTAAAAAAAATAATTGAAGCGGGAGAAATAAAATCCTCCGACATAATTTTAGAAATCGGACCCGGAAAGGGGGCGCTGACAGAAAAACTTCTGGAAAAAGCTGGGAAGGTAATAGCGGTAGAAAAAGACAGAGAACTTTTTGAATTATTAAAAACAAAATTCGCAAAACAAATTGCAGAAAAAAAATTAATCTTAATTAATGCGGATATTTTAAGCTTCAGGGTGAAGCAAAATATTTCCGAGCGAACCCTTGGAAGGAGCGACGGCAACGGACAGAGAAAATTTTCAGCAGAAAATTTTCGTGGTGAGTCCGAAGATATTTTGCGTAACTACAAAATCATTGCAAACATTCCCTACAACATTACGGGGGCAATTTTAAAAAAATTTTTAACTGAAAAAAACCAACCGTCCTCTATGGTGCTTATGGTTCAACACGAGGTGGCGAAAAGAATTGTTGCGCACGATAAAAAAGAAAGTATTTTGTCTATTTCCGTAAAGGCTTACGGGGAACCAAAGCTGGTGATGAAAGTACCAGCCCGATATTTTTCGCCAGCGCCGAAGGTAGATTCAGCGGTAATTTCCATAAATAATATTTCTCGAAAAACTTTTCAAGAGAATGGTGTTGATGAAGAAAAATTTTGGGAGCTAGTAAAAACCGGTTTCGCACACAA
>JBBIUG010000009.1:0-16481 GCA_037440325.1 Candidatus Nomurabacteria bacterium
CAAGAGTATTCCAGTCTCCATCAAAATTGGCGTCGTTAAAATAAAGTGTTGCCGCGTGCGCTGGCAAAACATTAAAAAATAAAAAACTAAAAACTAGTAATGAGAAAACGGTAATAATTTTTTTCATATTTATATATTATACTTATAATTCTTCGTAAAAACTAAATATTTTGTGGATAACAACAAATAGTTAACATAAATCCAAATATTTTTATCATTTAACACAAATGCGCTCATGGCCGAGGATAATACAACGTTTTTGTTTATAGTTTCAATTTTATAGATATAGCTTAAATCCCCTGTTTTAAGAACATTACTAAACATTACTAAGCTATATAAATGATTAATCTTAATCTGGGCTCTTTTGAACAAATAAAGTCTGCTTTACATATATAATACAATCCAATATAATATAGCGGTGAAGATATTAAGCATAGAAACATCGTGCGATGACACCGGCATAAGCATAATAGAGGCAAAGGGAGGCATTAAAAATGCTTCTTTTATTGTCTTAGCAAATAATGTTTCTTCGCAAATTAGTATCCATATACCCTACGGCGGGGTATTTCCGTCCCTTGCGAAAAGAGAGCATATAAAAAATTTGCCCATAATTTTTGAAAAAACACTAAGAGAGGCAAAATTAGAAAAAGAAAAAAAGCCGTTTGATCTGATAGCTGTCACGTATGGTCCAGGTCTTGAGCCAACACTCTGGACAGGAATTGCTTTTGCAAAAGAATTAGCAAAAAAATTTGATGTTCCTGTTTTCCCCGTAAATCACATGGAAGGTCATATTTTTTCTATTTTCGCAAATAATAAAAAAAGTTTTAAAATTTCAAAAATAAAATATCCGATTCTTTCATTGTTAGTTTCCGGAGGGCACACAGAATTGGTTCTTACAGAAAAGTGGATGAACTATAAAATTATTGGGCAAACACTAGACGATGCCGCGGGAGAAGCTTTTGACAAAGTAGCTAGAATGCTTGGTCTCCCTTATCCTGGCGGACCACAAATTTCCAGACTTGCAAAAGAAGAAAGAAAAAATAAAAAAAATTACAGCTTTAAACTTCCCCGCCCCATGCTACATAGCAAGGATTTAAATTTTTCTTTTTCTGGACTGAAGACCGCTGTTTTATATCTTGTGAGGAATTTAGTAGCAGAAAACAAAATTGACAAAAAAACCAAATCACAGATTGCGCTTGAGTTTGAAAATGCTGCGGTTGAAAGCTTAACGTACAAAACGATGAAAGCAGTAGAAAAATATAAAATTAAAACCCTTGTAGTAGCTGGAGGGGTTTCAGCTAATGATTATTTAAAGAAAGAAATACAAAAAAATATCTCAAAAATGAATAAGGGCAAGCTAACAAAAATAAAATTATTTTTTCCCCAAAAAGAGCACTCAGGAGACAATTCTTTAATGATTGGCGTCGCTGGTTACCTGAATTATATGAAAAACAAAAAAAGGGTTCCTGGGGTAAATAGCATAAAAGCAACTGGTAATTTAAGGTTTTAAGCCTCGCCTAGCCCACCTGGGTATGATATTATTTGAATATGAACGATAAGTTACTCAAGCCGTACGACCCAAAAACAACCGAACACAGGATATACAAGCTTTGGGAAGAAAGCGGTTTTTTTAACCCCGATAATCTTCCAGGCGAAAGAAATAAAGCATTTACGATAATGATGCCTCCTCCAAATGTAACAGGAGTTTTGCACATGGGACATGCCCTAATGGTTACCCTAGAAGACATCATGATTCGGTATAAACGCATGCAGGGATATAAAACCCTGTGGCTTCCAGGCACAGACCATGCAGCAATAGCCACCCAGTCTAAGGTGGAAAAAGAAATTCAAAAAAAGGAAGGCAAATCACGTCATGACTTAGGCAGAGAAGAAATGCTAAAACGAATAAATGAATTCGCAAAACAAAGCCATGATACAATCATTTCCCAAATTAAGGTAATGGGAGCATCTTGTGATTGGTCTCGTGAAGCATTTACTTTAGACGCAAAAAGAAATTTAGCTGTAAATACTGTATTTAAAAAAATGTACGATGATGGTCTAATCTATCGCGGAAATAGGATTGTGAACTGGGACCCCAAAGGACAAACGACCATCTCGGATGATGAGATTGTTTACGAGGAACGCAATGCCAAATTTTATACTTTTAAATACAGCAAGGACTTCCCTATTTCTATCTCTACCACCAGACCAGAGACAAAGGTTGGTGATGTGGCTGTGGCAGTACATCCAGATGACAAAAGATATGTGCAATTCGTAGGAAAAGAATATGATTTGAAATTTTGTAACGTACCGATTCATATTAAAATAATCGCCGACAAAGAAGTCGACCCAGCGTTCGGCACAGGTGCGCTTGGAGTGACGCCGGCACATTCCATGATTGACTGGGAAATGGCTGACAGGCACAACCTTCCTCGCCCTCAAGTAATAAACGAATATGCTAAAATGTCAGTTGGTAAAGAAAATCTACTGGGCAAAAAAACAACTGAAGCAAGAGAAATCATTGTGGAGTGGCTCCGCTCTCAGGGTCTTTTAGAAAAAGAAGAAGAAATAAAGCAAAATGTTGCTACGGCTGAACGTACTGGCGGAATCATCGAGCCACTACCAAAATTACAATGGTTTATAAATGTAAATAAACCAATCAAAGAACGCAACAACAGAACCTTGAAGGACTTAATGTTGGAGCCGCTTAAAAATGGAGATATAAAAATAATCCCTGATTATTTCTCTAAAACATATTTTCATTGGGTAGAAAATCTTCGCGACTGGTGTATTTCAAGGCAAATTTGGTACGGACACAGAATACCAATTTGGTATAAGGGAACCGAAATATATTGTGGATCTACTGCCCCAGATAGCGAAGAATGGAAGCAAGACGAAGACACGCTGGATACGTGGTTTTCTTCAGGGATGTGGACGTTCTCGACACTTGGCTGGCCAGAACAAACAAAAGACCTCGAAACATACCATCCTACTGACGTGCTGGAAACTGGTTACGAAATATTATTTTCTTGGGTCGCTCGAATGATTTTGATGACTGGCTATAATCTAAACACAATTCCATTCCATAAAGTATATTTACATGGAACGGTTCGTGATGCCAAGGGCAGAAAAATGTCCAAATCTCTAAATAATGGAATTGACCCGTTGGACATATCAGATAAATTCGGTGCAGATGCCGGACGTATGGCCCTTGTTGTAAGCACGGCACCGGGTACGGATTCAAAAATTTCTGAGGACAAAATTAAGGGCTATAAAAATTTCGCAAATAAAATTTGGAATATTACTCGTTTTATTTTAGAGAACACGACAGAAAATGATTTCAAAAAAAATATTCAAAACAAATTAACTAGAGAATTTGACGAAATCGCAGAAGATATAACTAAGGATATGGAAAATTATCGTTTCCATCTTGCATCTGAAAAAATCTATCAATACGTCTGGCATAGATTCGCCGATGAAATAATAGAAGAATCAAAAGAAATCCTAAAAAACGGAGGAGAGAAAGCCGAGGAGAAAAAAGCAACTCTTATAATGATATGGCGAAACTGTTTGAAAATTCTGCACCCGTTCATTCCTTATGTCACAGAAGAAATCTGGTCGATGCTACCCGGGAAAAACAAAAAATTGCTAATCGTTGAAAAATGGCCGTCGTAATTAATAATCCAAAAATTTTGCTTTTTGCATTCATTGCCGGGATTATTCCGTCGCTTTTATGGTTGTGGTTTTGGTTAAAAGAACAAGAAGACCCGGAACCCAAGGGCTTACTTACTATCGTATTCATCATGGGAATGATTGCTGTTATCGTTGTTCTACCGATTGAACAAGCTATTCAAAAATACTTTAATTCACATGAAATAAATCTCCTGCTGTGGGCAAGCGCAGAAGAAATTTTGAAATATCTTGCAGTTCTAATTATTTTATACAGAACAAATATTGCTAGTAAGCCCATTGACTGGCCTATATACCTCATTACTGCAGCACTTGGTTTTGCTACGCTTGAAAATGCCTTATTTTTGATAAAACCGTTTTCTATAACAACCGAGACGACCGGGTTGCTAGCCGTAGCCTCCTTGGGACAACTGCGATTTTTAGGGTCTACCCTCTTGCACACGATAACAAGTGGAACCATCGGCATAGTAATAGGGATTTCCTTCTATTTAGATGACTGGAAGAAGAAATGGTACTTATTTATGGGTTTTCTGGCAGCCATCGCCTTGCATACAGCCTTTAATTTTTTTATAATAAGAAATGATGGCAATGATTTTTTGAAAGTGTTTGCGTTTTTATGGGTCGTTACAATTATCATTATGCTACTTTTTGAAAAAGTTAGAAGAATGAGTGAGCAACCAATTATAAGCTAAAAAATATATTTTTATGGAAAATAGAAAAAGAAGTTTTTTTGAAAGATTAACAGGAAGTGTGGACGTAGAAGAAAACGACGAATCAAAAAAGGATTACTTGCTGAAAGGGGCCAGGGGAAACAACGGAAATAAAAAGAACGGAGCGGTCAGCAACTGGATAGAAGAAGAGGAAAATGACGAAGCAGAACTGTCTATAGACGTTTTTCAAACTCCAACAGATATAATCGTTCAAACGATGGTAGCCGGAGTAAGGCCGGAAGACTTGGAACTATCTGTAGCAAGAGACACGGTAACGATTCGTGGCAAAAGAGAAGAAGCAAGAACTATTGATGAAGATAACTATTTTGTAAAAGAACTTTATTGGGGAAAATTTTCTCGTATATTGTCTCTCCCCGCTGAAGTAGAACCGGAAGAAGTTGAGGCCACAGAAAGACACGGACTACTTACAATAAAAATAAAAAAGGTTGATAAGGAAAAGAAAAATACAGTAAGAATTAAATCAATATAGGACAAATAAAAAATACCCCAACTAGGGGTATTTTTTATTTCTTTTTGTGCCTGGGGGCAGGATCGCACTGCCGACCCTTCCCTCTTCAGGGGAATGCTCTACTAACTGAGCTACCCAGGCAATTCTATTTGTTAAAGTTTTTCAACAAGGAACCTGCATTATCAAAATTGCCTTTTACTTCATTATATACTTTCATGGCCTGATCGAAGTATGGCTGAATAAAATAAAAAGCTCCGACTGAAATACCTATAATAAGCACCCAGTATATGATGCTCATAATCCTAGACCAGAGCATTGACCGCCTCAGAGAATGGAGCATTTTATTGTTTTCCTCCTCAAGAGAATAAGTCTCTTCAAGCAGTTTTTTGGATTCAGGATCCATAAATATAATTTAGCATAAATTAAAAAAAATACCAATTCCAAATAAGCTTTTTATGTGTTAAATTATAAGCAAGTCTTCGTAGTTAAATGGATATAACGACTCCGTCCTAAGGAGTAATTGCAGGTTCGATTCCTGCCGAGGACACATAAAATGTGCCCGAAAAAGAAATAAACTGCTTTATTTCGTGCAGGAAGCAAAAGGCTTTTCCTTGTTTGCGAAGCAAATGGAAAAGCACCCGCGGCCGTAGGTCGAGATTCCTGCCGAGGACACTATTATAGTCCTAATAGTTTAGAAATTCTTGACTGGTCAAAACCAACAGTTAATTCACCATCAATGACTATAACTGGAACACCCATTTGACCACTCTTTTCTACCATTTCTTTTCTTTTTTCCAGGTCGCTTGCAACATTGTATTCAGTATATACAATGCTATTTGCGGTGAAAAAATCCTTTGCCATATGGCAGAAATGACATGTGGGGGTCGAATAAATTGTTACGTTCTTCATAATATTTTTAAATTAAATTTCTAATATCTCTATTATAACATGCTTGTCAAGCAACTAATTTAGAGCTATATTTTACATAGTTGCGGGATTAGTTTAGTGGTATGATAAGTATTTCTAAGCCTAAATAGATAATTTGAAAAATATTGCGGGATTAGTTTAGTGGTATGATAAGTATTTCTAAGCCTAAATAGATAATTTGAAAAATATTGCGGGATTAGTTTAGTGGTATGATGCGTCCTTCCCAAGGATGAGACGCGGGTTCGATTCCCGCATCCCGCACATAAAAATAATTTATTTTTTTTCTCCGAGAGCCATTATTATCTTGATGATTGTATCAGGATTAAGTGACATACTTTCTATGCCTTCATCCACAAGAAATTGAGCAAATTCCGGATAATCCGACGGCGCCTGACCGCAAATACCAATATATTTTCCCTTTTCTTTACACTTGTGAACAATTTGTGCGACAAGTTTTTTAACAGCGGGATTATTTTCGTTGGCAATATGAGTAACAATTCCTGAGTCACGGTCTAGCCCCATAACAAGCTGGGTTAAGTCGTTAGAACCAATAGACATACCATCAAAAATTTCTAAAAACTCATCAGCCAGAAGAATGTTCGATGGGATTTCGCACATTACATAAATTTTTAGTTCTTTGTCTTTGTCTCTATCTAATCCATTTTCTTTCATAACTTCTAAAACCTGTCTTCCCTCTTCCGGGGTTCTACAAAATGGAATCATCGGTACTACGTTTGACAGACCCATATCCTCGCGCACAATTTTCATTGCTTTACATTCGAGACCAAATGCTGTTTTAAACTTCGGATCATAATAACGTGACGCTCCACGCCAACCAAGCATTGGGTTTTCTTCGTGCGGTTCATACATATCTCCACCCACGAGGGTACGATATTCATTTGTCTTAAAATCAGAAAAACGAATAATCACCTTGTTGGGATAAAAGGCTGCTCCTATCTTTGCAATCCCTAAAGCAAGTTCATCTACATAGAAATGCGTTTTGTCTTTATACCCATAAGTTATATTATCAATTTCTTTCAATAATTTTGTAATAGCTGGAGTCTTCTTCCCGCCCTTTAGTTTTCTATAATCAATCAGGGCGTTAGGATGAAGACGAATGTATGAAGCAATGATAAATTCTAATCTACCCAAGCCGACACCCTCTGCTGGAAGATTGTAATTTTTAAAGGCATCATCCGGCGAACCAATGTTTACCATAATCTTTGTCGCCACTTTCGGCATTTTATCCAAATGGTGCTCTTTAACCTCAAAATCAAGGATACCTTCATAAACGTTGCCCACCTGGCCTCCTGAGGCATCCACGGTCACACCCTCGCCGTTTTTTAATACCTTTGTGGCATTGTCCGATCCAACTATGCATGGGATACCAAGTTCTCGAGACACAATGGCTGCATGAGAGGTACGCCCGCCCTCATCTGTCACTATAGCGCTGGCTATTTTCATAATTGGCTCCCAATCAGGATCGGTAATTTCAGTTACCAAGACTTCTCCTTTTTTAAAAGAATTGATACTTTTAGCATTATGCAAAACTCGAACCCTACCTGCGCCAATCTTTGACCCGACAGCGATTCCTTTTACCAACACCTTACTGGTTTTTTGTAATTTGTATTCTCTTAATATGTTCCTGTCTTGTCCTGAAACAACTGTCTCGGGACGTGCTTGCACAATAAACAACTCCCCTGTTTTTCCATCTTTTGCCCACTCTATGTCCATCGGTTGATAGTGCCCGTGTTTTTTTGAAAAATATTTTTCTATTTGATAACACCACTTTGCCAACTTGATAACTTCTTCATCGGTAAGAGAATATTTTTGCTGGTCAGACAATGACACTTTTTCTTGTTTGGTACCATCCTTCGCATAAACTAGCTTAATATTTTTTTTACCTATTTTTTTGCCAATTATAGGATTCTTGTTTTCGTTATCAAGGGCTGGTTTAAAAACGATAAATTCATCCGGAATTACCTTGCCTTGCACAATAAACTCTCCAAGCCCATAAATCCCGGTTACCACCACAACTTTATCAAAACCGGTTTCTGTATCTATGGTAAATGCGACACCGGAAGAAGACATGTCTGAGCGAACCATGCACTGTACTCCAACAGACAAAGCTGCATCAAAATGTGAGAATCCCTTATCTGCACGATAAGAGATTGCTCGGTCCGTAAAAAGCGAGGCAATGCATTTTTTGGTCGCGATTAATACGTTTTCTATCCCATGAACATTGAGGTACGTTTCTTGCTGTCCGGCAAAAGATGCTCCCGGTAGGTCTTCTGCTGTGGCAGAAGAACGAACAGCCACATCATTATTCTTGCCATATTTTTCTCCGAGTTTTTTATAAGATTCTGTGATTATTTCTTGCAGGTCCTTTGGTAAAGATGATTTTAAAATCGCATCCCTTACCCTTTTACCTCGAACTTGAAGGTTGTGAATATCTTTTGTGTCTAAATCAGAAAGAATTTTTTTTATTTGTTCATCTAACCCAGTTTCTTTGAAAAAATGTCTGTATGCATCAGCGGTAAGAGCAAAACCTTCTGGTACGTTAACCCCAAGTGGCACAAGGTTGGAATACATTTCTCCAAGTGCGGCATTTTTACCCCCAACAATAGGAACATCGGCAATGCCTACCTCGCTATACCACTTCACAAAACTTGATTTCATATTTTCTGTCATAATATTAATAAATTTATTCTGATAATAATTTGGTAATTTGTATTAACCTTTTATACTTTACCATTCTTTCTGGTTTTGTGGGAGCACCTGCTTTCAAACCGAAACAATTGAAAGCAAAAGCAAGGTCTGCGATAAAATCATCATCGGTTTCCCCGCTCCTGTGACTAATTATTAATTCAATCTCATTCTCTCTCGCCAGTTTCATGGTCTCCAGGGTTTCTGTTAGCGTGCCAATTTGATTTGGTTTAATAATCATGGCATTGATGCTTTTTTTCTCTATAGCTTTCTGCAAGAGAATCTTGTTTGTTACAGTTAAATCATCACCAACCACCTTAAGCCCCCTATTCTCGTCTTTAAGTAAACCAAAACTATCAAAATCTTCTTCATCGAATGGGTCTTCTATGGACAACAAATTAAACTCCTTTATTAAGGTTTTATATATTTCGAATAATTCTTCTTTTGAAATCTCTTTCCTGTCAACAAAATACTTTTCATTTTGGTAAAACGACGAGCTCGCCACATCAAGCGCCAAACGAACCTTGTTCGTTAGGTTATTTTCATTAATCGCCTGAACTAAAAAGTCTAGTGGTTTTTTTATGTCGCTTATTTTCGGAGCATACCCCCCTTCATCTCCCAAAATAACTGATTCTTCTCCGAGATCTTTTATAATAATCTCTTTTAAGGAATTTTGAATTTTCATACCCATCTCAACTGCCTCTTCCGGATCTTCAGTTTCAGGGACAATATGATATTCTTGAAAAGCTAAATTATTTTTTGCGTGCTTCCCTCCATTTATTAAATTCATATATAAATAAGGAACCTTCCTTGATGACTTTATCTCTGCTAATTCCTGCAAGTATTCAAAGGTTTCCTTTCTAGAAACAATGGCGGCTACCTTGGCACAAGCGATACTAACTCCGAGCATAGAGTTACCTCCTAAATTATCCTTATTTTGAGTGCTGTCTAGCCCTATCATAATAGAATCAATTTCTTTTTGATTTAAAACGTTTTTGTCGAATAGCGCTGGGGCAATAATTTCGTTTACTTGCGACACTGCTTTTTTTACTCCTTTTCCATCAGCGTCCCGCAATTCATGTGCTTCGTGCGCTCCAGTAGATGCCCCTGAAGGTACAGCAAAACTACTAGACACCTCGCCCACCCAAACTGTTACTTTTATAGTTGGATTTCCTCGAGAATCTTTAATTTCCTCGCCTAAAATTTTAGTGATTTTATTCATTCTTTTTCGTTAAAAAAATCATAAGATCTGAAACATTCGCTCCAGTTGGACCGGTTGTAATCATATCGCCCGTTTTTTGGAAAAACGAGTATGAATCAAAATGGTTGTAATATTCGTCAACGTTTAAAAGCATTTTTTTTGCTTTTTCAATAGTATCTTTATCTACTACCGCTCCGGCAGCATCACTATTATCCATACCATCAGATGCAAATGAAATAAAAACAGAATCTTTTTCAAGAAAATTATTCTTAATTAGGGTAAGACCCATGTGTAAGTTCCTTCCGCCCTTTCCCCCGTCCTTCGGGACTACAATGCGCGGTTCACCAGCAGCTAAAACAACAGCATTGTTTTCTCTTGCATAAAACATTTTTTCTGTTGCATGTCTGACATCGTCATAAAGTTTAGTAGAAACAATCTTCGCTGACAATCCAAGGCTTCGCACCTTCTCCGCCATGGCCTCTACAGCAATTTTATTTGAAACTAAAACAAAATTGGTTACTTTTTCGAAGTATTTATCATCTTTCGGGGTTTCCATAAGTTCAAAATTACCCAGGTTGTTTTCTTCAATAATTTTTTGAGCATCAGCAATGGTCGTTTTATCCTTATAGGTTGGCCCCGAGGCAACGTTCTCGACATCATCTCCCGGAATGTCAGAAAAAATGAGACTAATAACCGTAGCTGGATAAGCCATTTTTGCCAATCCACCCCCCTTAAGAAGTGAAATGTGTTTTCTAACAGTATTGATCTCAGCAATAGTTTTATTTGAGCCCAAAAAAGCATCGTAAAGTTTGATTCCTTGTTCGCATTCTTTTTCAGTTGAACATAAAAGAGCCGAACCTCCGCCTGAAACAAGAGCAATAATTAAATCATCTTCGCTCGCGTCTTTTATAATTTCAGATACTTTTTTGCTAGCTTCGGTATTTGCCATAGAGGGTCTTGGGTGGGTACCAGCAAAAGTTTCTATATACTCACAGGTTGTCGCCTTAAGTCCGATTACTGCGCCTTCTAGTATTTTGGGGCCCAAAATTTTTTCTAGGGCTAGAGCAGCCTCACAAGAAGATTTACCAAAACCTACAACTTTAATATTCTTAAAGTTGTTTAAATTATATTCTTTTCCCTTTACGACTAAAATATTTCCGATAAGCGAAACGGAGGATTCAATAACTTTTTTAGTACTAATTGCACGGAGCCCTGCTTCCATTATTTCTAATGCAATTTTGCGATTCTCGGTTGTGGCAATCTCGTCGAAATTTTTTATAAAACCTTCATTCATATTTTATTTTACTAAATTTTGCAAATTTCCAGAGACAAACCCATTTATGTTTTCGATAGTGGTTTTGGTAATTTCGCTTTCAGCCTCTTTTGAATAAAAAGCAATATGTGGAGTAACAATCACTTGTGGCATATCTATCAATACTTGGTCTTCCACTATAATCTTATAATCAATTTGCGAAGGATTGTCGGAGCCGATGATTTCTTTTTGTATTTTTAAATCTCTTTCTCCTTCTAGCACATCAAGCCCAGCCTTAGCGATTATTCCTTCTTTTATTCCCCAGATTAACGCATCTGTATCAATCAACGCTCCGCGAGCAGTGTTTACCAGGTAGACGCCTTTTTTCATTTTGGAAATATTTTCTTTATTAATTAAATGATGGTTTTCTTTAGTGTACGGAGTGTGGAGGGTTATTATATCCGACTCTCCAAGTACTTCAGGCAAACTTTTATAAGTAAAATTATTCTCTTTTGCAAAATTCATATCTGGATATATGTCATAAGCAACAACATTCATGCCGAAACCCTTAGCTATTTTTACGGAATTTTTACCAATTTTACCTGTACCGATAACCCCTAGAGTTTTACCAAATAAATCAAAACCCTTCAAAGCAGAATAAAAATTAAAATCCATGGTACCCCTTAGGTGGTTATTCGCGCTCACGACATTACGCGAGAGATTCAAAATCAAAGAAAAAGCGAACTCGGCTACCGTGTGTGGCCCATATGCAGGTACATTGGAAACCCTTATTCCTTTAGTGGCACAATATTCTAAATCAATGTGTTCAAAACCTGTTGACCGAGTAGTAATAAATTTTAAATTAGGCAAAGAATCAATAATACTCTTGTTAACAACAGAATTAATAAAAACAGAAACTATTTCTGCGTCTTTTGCCGAAAGGACCGTCTCTTCATTTAATTTTTCTTCGTAAAATGAAACTTCGGTACCACTGAAAGATTGCGCAAAAAAGGGCTGCTCTTCTTTCGCTATTTCAAAAAATGATATTTTCATCCCCCCATTATATCATATATATTATTTAAACAAATTTTTGAAAAATGAAAAAAACCCATTATTTGCTTCGTTTTGGGTGGTTTTGGGCGAGTTTTTATCTTCAAGGACGATCGTTAAATCTTCACCTTCTTTTACTAACCCATAATTTTCTCGAAGAAATTTTTCCTTACCTTCTTCGGTATTTAAATTACTAATATCTAACGAAAGCATGTCTTTCTGCTCTTTAAGAGAAGCAACCTTGTCTTCTATAATCTTTTTATTGTTTGAGGTTTCTCTCATTTTATTCCAAAAACCCCAAACGCTCCAAGAAAAAATTAAAATCAAAATACCCAAGAACACCAAAACAGGCTTTGATTGTAAAATATTTCTCCATATATGTTTTTGTTTCAAATTTCTCATATATCCAAAGTATGCTATACTGTATAAGTATATGCTTTTCAATAAAAAACATCAAAAAAAGATACAAATCGCTTGGGCGGTCGTCAGCATCCTGATTATTGTCAGTATGATTCTACTGTATTCCCCAATTTTTAGATTAAAATAAACTATTACTTACCATTTCCGGTACGCATCATCTTGAGAAATACGTCTTGAGAAATATTTACTTTTGCGTTTTCTTTCATTCTTGCCTTCCCTCTTTTTTGTTTTTCTAAAAGTTTCTTTTTTCGGCTGACATCTCCTCCACCCACCACCTTACTGCCGTGCATCAAAACATCTTTACGAAAAGCTGAAACCGATTCGGAAGCAATAATTCTTCCTAGCGCTTTGCCTTGAATTTTAAAAGCAAACTGATGACGAGGAATAACATTTTTTAATCTTTCTACTTGATTTCTGGCTTCTTCTTCAACCCTGCGACGCGAAACCACTCTACAAAACGCCAACACTGGTTCATCTGCTACCAAAATATCAAGACGGACAACGTCTGCCTCTCGGTATTCCCCTATTTCATAGGAGATTGAGCCATATCCAGAAGTAATGCTTTTCAAATCATCAAAAAAATTACGCATCAACTCTCGAAGCGGCATTTCAAGATTTATGGCAGAACGATTATCGCCAAAATTTTCTGTTGTATGGACTTCCGCCTCGTGATCAAACAAAAACGGCATTAATACGCTAGTATACGTTTGTGGAGTAATAATTTTTACTTTTACCCAGGGCTCATATACTTTTAGAATTTGGCTATCTTCAGGAAAGAAATGCGGCGAATAGATAATCTGCTCTTTGTTGTTTCTAAGCAAAACTTTATAGGTGATAGATGGCATGGTAACTACCAAATGCAGACCGAATTCTCTCTTAAGACGTTCAGTGATGATTTCCAAGTGAAGCATACCAAGAAAACCACAACGGAAACCCTTGCCAAGCGTCCCGGAAGCCTCCTCTTCATATGAAAAAGCTGAATCGGACAGACGAAGCTTACCCAGGGAAAGTTTCAAGTCAGGAAAATCATCGGCGTCTTCCGGATACACTGAGGCCCAAACAACTGGTTTTGGATTCATATATCCAGGCAAGGCAGGAAGAGGTTTTTTACTAAAAGTAATCGTATCCCCGACGGAAGCGATGCCTGGTCTTTTTATTCCAGTAACAATATAACCTATCTCTCCAGCCCCGATAGAGTCCTTCGGAATTTCACTAGGAGAAAACGTTCCTACTTCCAAAGAAATAAATTTTTCTCCGGAAACAGAAAAAAGTAGCGGGTCCCCTTTCTTGATTGAACCGTCGAAGACGCGAACATATACGATGACTCCACGGTGATTGTCATATTTAAAATCAAAAACAAGTGCTTGGCTACTATCTTTAGTTTCTTGAAATTTTTCCGGAGGCGGAATCTTGCTAATAACTTCTTCAAGTAATTCTTTCACTCCTTCTCCTGTCTTTCCGGAAACTTCCAAAACACTATCGGGGTCAACATTAAGCAATAGCGCCACTTCCATTTTTACCTCATCTACTCTGGCAAGAGGTGAATCAATTTTTGATAATACGGGGATAATCACCAACCCACTTTCTTTTGCCATTTCAAGGGTTGTAAGCGTTTGTGCCTGCACCCCCTGGGTTGAATCTACAAGCAAAATAGAGCCTTCTACGGCCTTTAGTGCCCTAGAAACCTCATAAGAGAAGTCTATATGCCCCGGGGTATCTATGAGGTTTAAAACATACTTTTCGCCTCCTAAGACGTGTTCCATGCGGACCGGCTGCATCTTTATGGTTATCCCCCTTTCGCGTTCAAGGTCCATAGAATCGAGCACTTGATCACGCATTTTGCGAGATTCAATGGTGTGTGTAATCTCAAGCATGCGATCTGCCAATGTACTCTTGCCATGGTCAATGTGGGCGATAATAGAGAAATTTCTGATGTGTTTAAAATTCATTATTATATTCTATTCTTAAATCCTCCTGCTTGTAAATCCCAAAGTTTTTTGTAAAGACCGTTTTTTGTATTTGCCAATTCAAGATGAGTACCATCTTCAACTATTTTTCCTTTTTCAATAACAATAATTCTGTCCATTTCCCGAATAGTGGAAAGTCTGTGCGCAATAACAATTGTCGTTTTTCCCTGAACAAGTTTATGCAATGCATCTTGAATCAAGGATTCGGAATGAGAATCTAAAGAAGATGTCGCTTCATCCAGAATAAGAATTGGCGAGTTTTTTAAAATTGCACGAGCAATAGCCACTCTTTGTCTTTCACCACCAGATAATTTTACCCCTCTTTCACCAACATATGTTTCATATTTGTTTGGCAAAGCTTCGATAAATTCATCACAGTGTGCCAAACGAGCGGCAGCTAGCACCTCTTCATCTGTAGCATTTCTTTTTCCATAACGAATATTCTCCATTAAAGTACGGTGGAAAAGAGCCGGATCTTGTGGTACAAAAGAAATCTCTTCGCGTAAATTCTCTTGAGAAATGTCATTAATGTTAATTCCGTCAATTACTATTCTTCCGGAAGTTAGATTAAATAACCTCATTAGTAAACGGACAAAAGTTGTTTTTCCGGCACCCGATGAACCAACAATTGCGATTTTTTGCCCAGCAGGAATCGTAATAGAAAAATTGTCCAAGACTTTTGAATTATTGTTCTCATAAATGTATGTTACTTTGTCTAAAACAACTTCTCCTTTTATCTTGTTTATCGTTTGTGTTGGCTTATCAATTATCTCATATGGAGTATCAAGAATAACGGCCATTTCGTAAGCATCAGCAAAACTTTCATAATATGCCCGTACGATGCCACCAAAGCTCCATAAGCTGTTGATTAAACGAATTAAATAACTTTGTAATAATATAATCACCGGTAATGTGATAAGGCCAAGCTTCCAATCCGAAACAGCAAACCAAAAAATAATAAATTCGACGGCTACTGAATAAAAATTTCCGACAGCACCAAAGCCCTCCCATAAATACCAATTGAATGTTGTGGCTTTCTTTTGTTTTTGAATAATTTCCGCGGTACGATTTTTTTCGTATTCATTTCCGGTAAATAATTGTATCGATGAATGATTACCGATAGCATCAGCAAAAGTTCCGGTAGTTTTAGTATCGCTCTCCGACGCGATAATGTCATATTTTAATTTATACCTAATATAAATAAAAGAAGTTACAATAAATACAGTACAAAAAACACCTAGGATATAGGAATATTTTGGGAAAAGTGTGTAAATGGCAATTACGGTCCCCACTCCACGTATGAGTAGCGGCAAGCCATCTATCACAATTCTATCAGCCAGCTTTTCAAAAGCTCTAGCATATTTGTTAATTTTGTATGCCAACGAACCACTAAAATTATTTACAAAAAATGAATGTGAGTGGCCAAGCATGTAAGCAAACCCTTGTTCTCGGAGGCCAGCCATAACATTTGCTTCAAAATAAGAAAGCGAGAACCCAGAAATTCGACGAAAAATCCATTCAATAAAATTAATAATCAAAATTAAAATAATTATAGATTTGGCAACCGATACTATCGAAAAATTGTTGGTGCTCAAAACATCCCAAAGTCTCAAGTATTGAAGCGGTACATAAACATCTAACGCTGATGCTACAATCGTAAAAAAAACAACCAAAAAAAATGACGTCTTGTAACGCTTAACAACCTGCCAATAATACTTCAAGACAAGCCTTCTGCTTAAATTTTGAGATTCTTTCTCCATATAAAAAAGACAAGCACGCCTCGTCTTGCCCATTATTATAACACAAAAAGCTCAAAAATTAAAATTTTATATTCCTGGCTGAGGTCCTGTCGGCGCTATAGCTGGTGCTGGTGTAGGATCAGTACAAACATTGTTTACCAGAGTTTGCGGCAAAATACAAGTCGGGACAACGGGGGCTGGATCGGTACAAACATTGTTTACTAAAATTTGTGGAGAAGTGCACGTCGGAGTTACAGGTGTTCCACCTCCTCCACCACCCGAGGAAGAACCGGCACCAGCGAGTAACGCATCTAGCTGGTCTTTGGTAAGACAGGTTTTTGCGCCAGTGT
>JBBIUG010000010.1:0-15849 GCA_037440325.1 Candidatus Nomurabacteria bacterium
CAGGATATAACTTAAAAGATGGGGAAGTAATTTTTCAACCTCAGACCAAAGGCCTGTGTTGTTTATCGGTCCATATTTCTGGTAATTTAATTTGGAAAACCAGGACCGTCATCACAATGGCGAAGATCCCGTCTGATAATTGCTCAAGTCTTGTGTGGTTCATACAGAAATCATAACAAATTATGAATTTTTGCTCAACGTTTCAAGAATCTGGGACAAGCATTTATTCACCACGAAAATTTTTTGCTAAAAATTTTCTCTGTCCAGTGCCGCCGCGCTTCCCAAGGGTTCTTAAATGTTTGTCCCAGCTTCCTGTGCTATATTAAAAGAATGAAAATCGGGATTTTCGATTCAGGGCTGGGTGGGTTGATTATTGCGCGGGCAATAGTTAAAGCAATGCCAGAATATGATTATGTGTATTTTGGGGACACAAAAAGAGTACCCTATGGCAACAGGTCTCATGAGGCGGTTTATGAATTTACGAAAGAATCCGTTGATTATCTTTTACGCAAAGAAAAATGCGCGATAGTGGTAGTTGCATGCAATACCGCTTCGGCTCGAGCTCTCCGAAAAATACAGCAAGAATATTTACCGAAAGTTTTTCCGAACAGAAAAGTATTGGGCGTTTTAATTCCAGCAGCGGAAGAATGCGTAAAATACAAAAAAATTGGCGTATTGGGAACCTCAGGCACGATTGCTTCCAACACTTTTCCAAATGAAATTAAAAAATTAAACGGAAAAGCACAAATTTTTCAAAACGCAGCGCCGATGCTCGTGCCTCTCGCCGAAGAAGGGGAGGTAAGCAATGCTTTACTGTTTTTGAAAAAATATCTAGATCCGATCATAAATAAAAAACCAGAGGCAATAGTTTTGGGGTGCACTCATTATCCTATATTCAAGAGCCAAATAAAAAAAATATTGCCGAGGAACATAAAAATTATCTCCCAAGACGAAATTGTTCCCAAAAAATTAAAAAATTATTTTGAACGGCACCCGGAAATCGAAAAAAAACTTTCTAAAAAAGGAACTATTAAAATTTTAGTAACCGATTTAACAAATAGTGTAAAAACTTTGTCTAAAAAATGGTTCGGCAAGAAAACCAAGCCAAAGCTAATTAATCTCTAGTACAACAGGGCAGTGGTCGGAGCCGTAGTAATCCGAAAGCATTTCGGATTTTTTAATTTTTGGAAGAATTTTTTTATCTGCGAAAAAATAATCAAGGCGCCAGCCGACGTTGCGATCACGAGCTCGTGTTTTTTGATCCCAATAAGTATAAGTGCCCACTTTTTCCGGATAAAATTGGCGAAAAGTATCAACGAAATTATTTTTTATCACTTTATCAATCCAAGCTCGCTCGATAGGCAAAAAGCCAGTGCTTTCTTCGTTCTCTTTTGGTCGTGCGAGGTCTATCGCCTCGTGTGCAGTGTTTACATCCCCGCAAAAAATTACTTTTTCTCCGTTTTTGCGAAGTTTCAAAATAAATTTTAAAAATGCGTCATAAAATTCTAATTTATATTTCAGTCGATGTGGGCCAGCTCCGCCGTTCGGAAAATATCCGGTTATAATTGTAAAATTTTTGAATTTCACTCCGAGTAGACGGCCTTCTTCGTCGAATTTTTTAATGCCCATACCATAAAAAACCTCCAAGGGTTTTTCTTTGGTATAAATCGCCACACCGCTGTAACCTTTTTTTACTTTACAAGAAGAAAAAAAAGAAAAGTATCCTGGAACATTTTTTATTTCATCTGGTAATTGTTCCGGCTCTGCTTTTGTTTCTTGCAAGCACAAAATATCAGGATTTTCTTCCTTAAATAATGGGTTGAAAAAACCTTGTTTAGCCGTAGCGCGAAGTCCGTTTGTGTTCCAACTAATAATTTTCATCCCGTTAGAAATTTATTTTAATCAAATTGCTCATTTTTCATTATCCCCGTCTACTTCTAACGGGATTCATTACATTTTTTGAAAAAGCGTCTCTAAGAGAATTATTTTTTCGTCTGTTTTTGCTAATTCAGTTTTTTGCGAAAGAACATCGAATTTTCCAAGAAAAATAGTTTTCATTTCTTCTTCACCAAAAAAATGATAGTGTATCCCATATTTTTCAAAATCTACCTCTTCTCCTGCTTTCGGGGAAAAATCAAAAAAATGTTGTGTCTCGCGAGAAAGTGAAACGTTCAAGTAAAGCCCACCTGGTTTTAAAACTCTGTTGATTTCGTTCGCGTAGGCTAGCCAATCTTCACTATATAAAGTTTCAAAAAGTCCAAAATCACAAACAGCATCAAAACCCCCATCAACAAAAGGAATATTAAGAACATCCGCCTCCACAAATTTAAGTTTGCCCGGGAGTCCCCAATCTGCGATATTCTCATTGGCTTTTTGCACAGCATCTTTTGAAAAATCAATTCCCACTACTTTAAAACCAAGCCCCGCTAAATGTTTTGCAAAAAAACCTCTCCCAGAACCAACGTCTAAAATGGTTGCTCCGGGAGACAGCTTCTCTATAAACAATTTTCCTTCGGTAGTGGTGGAAGGGTGTGTCCAAGTATCGGTCCCTGTTTTGTAAGCGATATTAAAATGTTCTTTATGTTCAACGTAGCTCATGTATCATATTATACTACTTTTTTTGAATGGAATTTTTTGTGCGTTTCTCTCAGGGCTTTATCTGTTACGTGGGTGTAGATTTGAGTAGTGCCAATATTCACATGCCCCAACATCATCTGAACCGAACGCAGGTCTGCTCCATTGCCGAGTAGGTCGGTGGCGAACATGTGTCGGAGAACATGGGGAGTTACCTTTTTTGAGATGCCCGCTTTTATCGCATGTTGTTTTACTATTCTTTCTATTGATCTCCTGGTTAGGGCTTTGGGGATTTCATTTTTTTGTTTGCTTTTTTTAATAATCCCGGAATCAACTTGTACAAAAAGAGCATCACCCATGTCTTTGCGGGCGGACAAATAATCCTTGACATATTTTTTTGCTTCGTCCGACAAAAAAACTACACGAATTTTTCCACCCTTCCCACGTATGGACAATTCATCGGAGTGTAGGTCGATATCAGCGGGGAGAGAACATAACTCGGAGACACGGAGGCCGGTAGAAAACAAAAGTTCCAAAATTGCTTTGTCTCTCAAGTCTTTCAGGGTGCCGCCCTTTGGGGATTCCAGCAATCTGTTTAGCTCTCCGTGCGTGATAAGGTCTAAAGAGCGTTCTCCGACCTTTGCAAGTTCAATTTGTTCTGCAGAAATACATTTTATCCCTCGTTTTGTTAAATATTTTAAAAAAACCCGAAGAGCAATCATGTAATAATTTTGAGTTTTTTTGGAAACCGTCTCTCCGGTCATCCGGTTGTTGCCGGTAACTTGTCGGTTGAGCCACAAGCGAAACTTTCGCACCGAAGAATCTGTAATATCTTTTGCTCCTTTTATTTTTCCAAAATCAAAAAAGCGGGAGAGATAGTGCTCGTAATTTTCTATTGTTCTTAAGGCTGACCCTTTCTCTATTTCTAAATATTCAAGGAATTCTCTTTTTAATTGTTCGATTTCCGTGGCCATTATTTTAATATTGTAACAAATATTTTGCGACACGGATGAATTGACAAAGGTGTGTTTTGATGTATAATATTGATTAGTTCTTTATAAAAGTTTCGCGATAACGAAAGAATCGAGATAGCTGAATGGATTTTTCCGCTATCACGAAACCAAACACTCAACAGGAAAGGAGAAAACGGAATGGAAAACCCATTCGTGGAAAACGTTTTCAAGGGAGTGGAGCTCGATGGCTGGGGTAGCTATCAAATCGATCGCCTGGTTGCGGGAGCGACCATGCAACAGGTCTTTGGTGGTTATGGCAAAGAAGACATCAGGGAGCTCTGTTTCCCGGGACAGGAGTTGGATTGGTTCAGCGAGAAACACCAGGAAAAACTGAACCATGGACATCGAAACGTTGTCCTTACTGAAGAGCTTCATGGGATTTACGCTGTTCATTTTTTTCTGTGTGACGATCTTCCCCCTACTATATACAAAGAAAAGATATCGCCGGGGGAATTTCGTATCTGGGTTTCGGAATATCGATGTCAGGTGATAGTTCCGGAACAATAAAATCAAACCGCCATCCACCGACGAGAAAACCGCGTGGAGGGCGGTTTTCTCGTTTTTGTTGACAAAATTTTTAACAAGTTCACCATATGGGTGGACTCGAAGTTCTTTTCCCACGAAAGGAGGTGAAAATGGAGCTGGATCTTCAGTTTACGCGCAGGGTTTCAGTAAGGAGAGCACGAGGACCTATGGAGGTTCTCGTAGCAGCGACAAACTGCAAGCCATGGGTTTGCCCGGACACTGTTTCAAAAATG
The DNA here is from genome assembly GCA_037440325.1 of Candidatus Nomurabacteria bacterium. Taxonomy (GTDB): domain Bacteria; phylum Patescibacteriota; class Minisyncoccia; order Phycocordibacterales; family UBA9973; genus UBA9973. The sequence continues at coordinate 4,346 of JBBIUG010000010.1, forward strand.
CCGGGAAGTGGTCTTGGAATCGAAGAAGTTGAAATTGTGTTTTTCAACTTACAAGGGCTTGATCATGGCGTCGACGAAGAAGAGCTCGACCGCGAATACAAAGCACGAGGACTTGCTCCTGCTGACCCATTTTCTTTGGCCGCGGTAAATGAACAGGATGTTTCTTTTTCCGATCGATACCCGAGTGGCACACACTGGAAGAACGAAAAAGGGAAATGGTGCATTTGCCGATTTCTCGTGGACAAGAACAGAGGAGAGAGACGAGTAGACGTGGGCCCCCGTTTCCCGTATCGCATTTGGGAAAGAGGAAAGTGGTGGTTCGCTGGTATCAAGATTTAATTAGAGGTCCTGTTTGTTTGCGCGAGCAACTGCAGGACCTTTTCACTTTAATAAATATGGGGGTCTTGCAATTTTGGGCTGTTTATGCTAATATATAAGCATGTTAGCAAAAAAGAAAAAACAAGCAGCAATTAAGAAAAATCAGATACACGATAAAGATACGGGCTCTCCAGAGGTGCAAGTGGCTGTTTTGTCTATGCAAATTGACGCGCTTGCTAAACACCTAAAGAAACACAAAAAAGACAACCACTCTCGTCGAGGACTAATCAAGATGGTGGCTGATCGACGCACACATTTGAAATATTTGGAACGCAAAGATAAAACTCGTTACAACGCGCTTGTGAAGAAAATGGAGTTGGCATAGCCATAAAAAGCAAACAAATATTTTTGCATCTTCGCCCTCGGAGTCGAAAAGACAGGGGACTCACGATGCTTAGAATATTTATTTGCTTTTTTTAGTGTTATACTTAAAACATGACAGTAATAAAACATAAAGAACAAAGGGTAGGGGTTTTTATTGATACTCAAAATTTATATCATTCCGCTCGCAACCTATATCAAGCCAGGGTGAATTTCGGCGCCGTGCTGAAAGATGCGGTGGCGGGACGCAAGCTTGTGCGAGCAGTAGCCTACGTGATTACCACGGAAGCTGGAGATGAGAAAAATTTTTTTGAAGCGCTTTCCAAACTGGGAATAGAAACAAAAACAAAGGACTTGCAGATTTTTGCTGGTGGAGCAAAGAAGGCGGATTGGGACGTGGGCCTGGCCGTGGATGCAATCAAAATGTCCCCACGCCTGGACTCCGTCGTGATTGTATCCGGAGATGGAGATTTCATTCCTCTCGTAGAATATTTACAGACCATTGGAGTGCAAGTCGAAGTTGTTTCTTTTGGTAAATCAACTTCTGGGAAACTACGCGAGGCGGTGGATGATTTCGTTGATCTTTCTTTGAACCCGAGAAAATATCTGATGGGTAGCAAATAGTTCAAAGTTTTTTGCTTTTTAGTCAATAAATGCTAAGATAACCTGATAGTTATTTAAGTTTATCAGTTAATTTGAGTTCGTCTTTAGATAGAGATAATGTCTCACATTTTTGTGAAACAGTACTTTATTCTGAAGAAGAACTCGACTCTAAGGCAAGACCTTGGATAAAAAATATGCAAAAGAAAGAATATAGTGTGGAAATCGGAGGTAAAACATTAACCGCTATTTTTACGGACTTAGCGGAGCAAGCTCATGGTTCAGTGATGCTTAAATATGGCGAGACAATAGTCTTGGCCACTGCTTGTATGTCTCACGACAAACAGCAAGGTCTCGGGTTTTTTAACCTAACGGTTGATTATATTGAAAAATTTTATGCAGCCGGAAAAATTTTAGGATCTCGCTTTGTACGTCGAGAAGGAAAGGCGTCGGAAGAAGCAATTTTAGCTAGCCGAGTGATAGACCGTACTCTTCGCCCGCTATTTGATCAGTCTATCAAACATGCGGTGCAAGTAATCGTCACGGTTCTTTCTGTAGACGAAAACGATCCGACAATTTTGGCAGTCAACGCGGCGTCTTTAGCTATTGCTGTCTCCAATATTCCATGGGGCGGACCTGTTGGCTGTGTGCGTATCGGTAAATATGATGACGAGAGTTTGAAAATTAACCCTGCGCAAAATTTAAGACTAGACGAAGATGCAAAGTACAAATTTGACCTGACTGTTTGTGGAAAAGGAGGACACATAAACATGATTGAAGCTTCTGCGAGACAAACGAAAGAAGAAGAAATAGAAGAAGCACTCAAGGTAGCTAGTGAAGAGATAACCAAACTCGAAAATTTCCAGAAAAAAATTGTGTCGGAAATAGGTAAAGAAAAAAGAGTAATAGAAAAGGAGGCGGTTGCCCCAGAATCAGTTGCTCTGTTTAACGAAAAGATTTTGCCGAAAATGGAGGCTGCAATTTTTGAAGGTCCAGGGAAAAAAGAGATAGACGCGTTGCATACTGAATGGAATAATTTAGTTAGAGAAAAATTTCCAGACAGAGAAGATTTTGCCACTGAAGACAATTTATTTGATGATACCGAAAATGATATCCTGCACAAAAAGGCGATTAATGAAAACAAGCGTGCGGACGGAAGGGCTATGGATGAACTGCGCGATTTATATGCGCAAGCGGGAGGACTGTCCAGCCAGCTTCATGGTTCGGGAATTTTTTATCGCGGAGGTACGCACGTGCTCTCTGTTTTAACTCTCGGCGGACCGGAAGAAAGAAACCTAGTTGATGGTTTGCAACTGAAAGTAGAAAAAAGATTTATGCATCACTATAACTTCCCACCATATTCCGGAGGAGAAGTGGGAAGAGCGGGATTTACTAATCGTAGAGAAGTCGGCCATGGAGCTCTTGCTGAAAAAGCACTCGCGATGGTGTTGCCTTCTGTTTCAGAATTCCCGTACACAATGCGTTTAGTTTCAGAGTCGATGGCTTCAAATGGTTCCACTTCGCAGGCTTCTATTTGCGCTTCCACTCTCGCTCTTATGGATGGTGGAGTGCCGATTAAGGCGCCGGTCGCCGGTATTGCTATGGGGCTTATGCACGAGACAGATGAAAAATATAAAATTCTTACCGACATTCAAGGTCCGGAAGATCATCATGGGGATATGGACTTCAAGGTTGCCGGTACAAGAGATGGGGTCACCGCTATTCAGCTTGATGTAAAAGTGGAGGGTGTGCCAATAAAAATATTAGGCGAAGCAATGAGGCAATCTAGGGTGGCGCGAGTTGCTATTTTGGATAGAATTGAAAAAGAAATTACAAAACCACGCGAGAATATTTCTGCCAAAGCTCCTAAAATTTTGATTATTAAAATTGATCCGGAAAAAATCGGAATGGTTATCGGTGGTGGCGGCAAAACCATAAAAGACATTAAAGAGAGAACGGGTGCGGAAATAACCATAGAAGATGATGGTACTGTATTCTTAACAGGGAAAGATGATTCTGCAGAAAATGCAAAGAAAATTATTGAAGAAATGACTCACGAATTTAAAGTGGGAGAGGTGCTAAAAGGAGAAGTGGTAAAGATTGCTGACTTCGGAGTCTTCGTTAGTCTGAATCCATTTACTGATGGAATGGTACACGTATCCGAAATGGCGCCTTTCCGAGTTGAAAGAATTAGCGATATAATAAAAGAAGGTATGATTGTGCCCGTAAAAGTGATAAACATTGACCCTGAAAGGGGAAGAATCGGACTTTCTATTAAAGAGGCGGATAAAGATTTCTTTAAAAAGTCTTAATTCTTTAAATATTACTTTTTTACGGTACGGATTTTTTGAAGGTTAAAAAATCCTGAAGTTCTCGGCTCGTCAGCCTCGAAACCCCTGCAAAAAGTTATATTTAAAAATATAAATATGGAACCAGAGAATAAAATAAAACCTACTAGAAATGAAATAAAGGGTCCAGCGGTTTTGGAAACCTATGCTGACGACATGGCTAGGGTGCTTGAGAATGATACGGAAGGGTTGGTAAAAAAAATAATCCACGGAGAAGAACAGCACGAAGCAGAAAAAAAGAATTTATCTCCAGAGTCAAAAAAGAACAAAGTTTTTATGTTGGTTAGCGCCCTGCTCGTCATTTTCGGAGTGGCCATAATAGCTTTTTTTCTTTTAAATAAAAACATCAATACAGTACCTGTAGAAAAACAATTTACTCCACTGATTTTTGCCGATAAAACTGATTTTGATTTAGAAATTTCAGGATTTAAAAAAGAAGAAATAGCGCAAGCTGTTTTGAACAAGATTAGTAAAACGGAAGTAAATATAGGCGGAGTAGAAGGAGTATATCTTAAAGAAAATGGTCAATTGATAGGGCTTCGACGTTTTCTTTCGTTAATTAACAGTAGTTTTGCTCCTAACAAGGATCCATTTTTTGTTAGCGACAATTTCATGATGGGGGTAGTGAATATAAAAGAGGGCGAAGTTCGAGCTCCCGGAGAAGGATTTTTCATTTTACTTAAGGTCCGTTCTACCGCTGACATTTTTGACGCTCTTAGGGAATGGGAAGGGAAGATGTTTTTAGATTTACGCGGGTTTATCGGAATATCTCTTTCCCCGGAAACGAGCTATCTTCTTACGAAGAATTTCGAAGACGGGATAGTAGATAATAAGAATGCACGAGTGCTTTATGATAAAGACGGTAAAATAGTTTTAACCTATATTTTTGCTGATGAAAATTCTGTTGTTATATCCAACTCGGAGAAGGCGATACACGAAATAGTTCTTCGCCTCGCCTCCGCTTCGAAAAAGATATAAAATTTGTTTTTTAATCAAATGTTGGAAAAAAATATCAAAAAGGATTTTTGCAATAAAGAGACTATTTCTTTGCGTGCGTCCGCGGAAGAGTTGGGAAAAGAATACCACAACATAAAAGAGTTGATTATCGCAATTCGTAAATTTATAATTAGTCATGCTGATAGTTTGCCAGAAAAACATAAACCCGGGTCAATTTTAGAGTCACGATTCACTCCAGCCGAAGATGCTTTCAAGAAGGGGATGATAAGTTGCGGGGCGATTGTAAACATTGGAGCTGAAATGCTGAGACATCTTGGATATGAAGTAAAATTGATTCATGGAGAGTGTAAGCAATCTGTTGATCATGCCTGGCTTTCAGTTTTTGAGCCGAAAACAAATAGTTGGGTAGAATATGATTTAACGAGAAAAGAGGCGGACATCCCATCTACTCATACAAAAAAATTAGAAGTAAATTCTTGGGAGGAAATAGAAGGTCAAATTAGACGAGATCACGAAACTCTTCAAGAAAGAAGAAAAGAGCGGGAGGTATAGTTTATGTTGTCGGCCTGTGGGGCCGACAACGATTGAGATTCGACAAATTATTATGTAACCTTGAGCTAAAATATTACTCACCATATTTAATTACTAAAAAATATATTATGCTAGAAATAGAAAAAAGAGGATTTTTAACTGAAGACAAGCATGACCAGCTTATTCGTTTTTTTCTTAAAAACGGAGTTGATCTAGGTCAAGATGATAAAGAGGTTGTTTATTATATTTATAATGATAAATTACTTAAGCTTGTTCATAACCTTTCTAAAAAGAACGTAAAAATTTCCTTGAAAACAAATAAAATAGGGGAAGGTTCTGTTTTCCCAGAAACCGAAATAATTTTTAATGAAGAGGACTTTTTGAAAATTAAATTTATTCTGGATACAGTTGCTAATCCAGACAAAAAGATGGAGGGTATTCAAAAAAGAAGAAATTTTAAATATAAGAATTGTGAATTCGCGATTAAGTGGAGTAAGGAATGGGGGTTCCATTTTGAGATAGAAAAAATGATCGATAATGAAGCCCTAGCAAGCAAGGCCGAAAAGGAAATAGAAAAAATTGCCACAGAACTAGACATGAAGATAATGACAGAAGAAGAGTTAAAAAATTTTACAAAAAAAGCGGAAGAAAATGCTGACAATGAGTTTTAGTTGTCAACCCGAGGGGTCAATAATTGTTCGCCTCCGCTTCGAAAAAGATATAACTAAAAAGCAACCAATATTTGATTTATGAAAAAAATAACAATAGCTGTTGGTACTACTTCTGTTCAAAAAATTAATTATTTAAAAGAGGTTTTAAAAGACCTTGGCGTAAAAGCTGCTCTTGAGCCTGTGAAGGCAAAAAGCAAAGTTTCTGAACAACCGTTAACTTCAAGTGAAACAAAGGCAGGATCTGTGAATAGGGCCAAGCATGCGTTGAAAGAAACAAAAGATGCTGATTTTGCCATAGGAATAGAAGTTGGATATCATAAATATTTGAAAAATAAATACGAAATTTTTTGCTGGGCAACGATTATTGATAAGCACGGATATAAAATTTCCGGACAGTCTTACAAGTTTTTATTACCAGAATATCATCAGAAAGTTTTGAAAAAAGGGAAATATTTAGGGCAACACTTAGATGGATATTCTAAAAATATAAAAGATTCTATCCATGCTTACATCGAAAATATTTTACGTCACCGAAAACCGTTTATAACCGGTGCCATAAAAAATGTTCTTATTCGATATTTAAGAAAAGAAGATTTTTAGATATTGTTTTTTTTGAAAAAGAGTTAACTACTTAAATTGTAGTTGGAAGTTCTACGTAGAATTGGGAACCCTTGCCTTCTCCTTCAGAATCTACCCAGACCTTACCTTTGTGGGCTTCTACTATCAGTTTCACTGTGAAGAGACCGTAGCCAGTGGAGTCTACGTTGATTTCAACAGACTTAGCACCTCTGCCTCCCTCTTTAAATAGATTTTGTTTGTCTTCTTCGGTAATCCCGACGCCAGTGTCTTTAACGGAGAATAATATTTTGTTATCTTTCTTTTCAAGTCCAACAGTTATTTTGCCTTCTTTGGTATATTTGAAAGAATTTTCTATCAAATTATTTACCACTTCTTTGAGCCAAATAGGGTCACCCACCATGCTGTAGTTTTCCGGTTTTACCTCTGCTTCAAGTTTTAATCCTTTTTCTTCAATCGGAATTCTTTTTTCAGAAATTGTTTGCTCAACCAGTTCTTTGAAATCAAGATTTTTCATATTGTACTTAATAAGGCCGTTTTGCATATTAGAAACATTTAATACCAAATCAACTGTTTTTATCCCTCCTTCATCAAAATCAAAACCCTGCTTAGCCCTTTTCTTTATTTCAGGAGATATTTCACCGAAAGTCCCATCGAGCATTCCGGCAAAAAGAAATTTTGTTCGTGTAAAAGAACCCTTAACCTTGTGGGTGATAAGGTGTACCAAGCTCTCTCTTTGCTTGATTGATTGTTTTAGTTCAATGTTAAGTTTCAACATTATTTCCTTCTGTTCGATTTCCTTTTTGACGGATTTGATCAAGTAGTATCCGACGACGAGAGAAGCAGCGAAGGTTATTCCTATTAAGGCTTGGGTAGTTCTGCTTTTGGCGAAGAAAAATTCTGAACCAATAAGGGCAACAAGGCCCCAAACAAGAGCCTGAGTAGCAAGCAGTTTAATGTTAAACGCACCAAATTTAACTATGAGGATAATAATATAAATCATAAAAATTACCATACCGAAAAGCCCATATAATTCTAGCTGTGAATCGGGCAACAGGCCTATTTTTGTCAAATATGTTGCTAGAAACTCCATTCCAAAAAAAGAAAAAAGAAACAATTCAATTCCTATGCCCATTAAAACAATTTGTTTTTTAAAATCAGCATTAGCAATTCTATATTTACGAATGAGCAAAACAAGTATCCAGACCATTGCCAAAAGACCGAGCGAGGTCCCGTATGTTTTAAAAACAGTAGATTCGAAATCAAAAGCATCGCAATTGGTTAGATTGAATCCTCTTAAGTTAAATGGGGTAGCTGCGAAAAACAAAAGAGGGGCAAGAAGTATGAGGAAAATAGTTTTTATTCTAGCCGAAACGCTCTTTTTTTCTAAAAAAACATAAATAAAATATGTGCAAAAGATTGAAATCAGCCCAAGAATCAGAGAAAAGAAAGACCAAATAAACATAATAAAATCACTGTGAATGTTGGTCCAGGCTATAAGAGTTGTTATTGTCCACAAAGAAAACAAAACAGAAATTGAAAAAAGAAGCCTATTAAGTAAAAGATGTTTCCCGTTCCAAAAGATATAAAAACCCATGAGGAGGGCGATTAGGGTTGCGGGAATCTGTGCATAATAAAGTATCGCGGGTACATCGGGAGAGAAAAAAAAGTATGTAGGTGCTGGAAATAAATAACAGATCATATGTTTGAATTATTTATATCATTAGTTTGTAAAGGCTCAGCCTCTGTTGGCTTAGTTTGTTCGTTTCCTTGGGTGGTAGCACAGGTATCGCTCGTTTCAGGGTTGCAGTAAGTGATAGAGCATTCTTTGTCTTCAGGAAGACAGGTGTTTGCTGCTTCGCAATCAGTTATATCAGGACCACATTCTTTATATACATCAGGCTCGTATTTCACAATCTTAGTGTAGTAATATTCCGTAGTGCACGCGTCGTCTTCACAACCAAGGAAGCATTTTTCTGCCGATGGGCCACACGAGCCCTCGTAACTAACCAAATAATCATGATTAACCATAAAGCGGTAAAAAGAAAAAACACCGACCACAATGACAATCGGCGCTAAGGTGTAAAAAAAGAAATGCTCACGAAAATGTCCAGATATTTTTTTAATTTCCATATGTTGCTTAAAGTATAACAAAAAATAAATGCTATGTGAAAGTGGTGTGAATATCTTTTATGAAAGAAAGAGCAAGTATGTTCCAATCCCAGTAAGACAGATGGCTATGATTTTGGGCCAAAGATGCTTTGCCTGTATTTTTTCAACTGATATTTTAGGGAAAAATATGGTTAAAAATATACCAATAGCTAAAACAAAAATTGGCTGGAATGATTCCGCAAGAAGCACAAGAGCAATTGGGGCTAATAGATAAGCGAAAGCGAAGGACACATTTCCTAAAACATATAGCAGTTCATTCATTACGTTAAGGGACAAAACCTTTTTAGAGTTATCCCGTATAGCTGACAAAAAATGGGCACGATAAGAACGCATAAATATAAAGATAATTAATCCCACAAATACGAGCATTAGGTGCTCCCAAAAAAGTGATCGCCAAAGATTTTCCTCAATTGCAACCGCCTTGAAAATAACCGATCCACTTGCCCAAAAAAAAGAAGCCGCAAGCATTGGTAAAATAGTTTTCTTCCGAAGCTTGAATTTATTTTCAGAGTCTATTTCAAAAGAAATGATTGTTGTGCCTAAAATCACAGTTGCCATGGCAATAAGTTGCATTTGGGTTAAAGTTTCGCCAAGAATAAAATAACCCAAAATACCGCCAAACACTGGAACAAGTTGATAAAAAACTACTGTCACTGAGGCTTCTTCGTTTTTTAACGCCAATAAATAACACCAAAGTACTAGAACATTTAGAACCCCCACCACGGCAAGGGCAAGAATTTGAATTCCGCCTACACTTAATACTGTTTTATCGGCAAAAAAGAAAAATGGCAAAGCAAGAGCAGAGAGAAGAGAGGAAAAAAGAAGAATCGTTCCCACCCCGCTGTTCTTAAAATATTTTTCTAAGAGAATTTTATCTATGTGATTCGTTAGGGCATACATTAACGGACCAATAAGCGCGATAAAAAACCAAATCATATATTGGAAGTATACTATCTGTTCATTTTTAGTCAACAAAATTTTGTATTAACAAGTAAACACAAAATTAATGGTTGCTTGTTTTAGTTATGGTGAATTGTTTTAGCAAAAAACCTGGCTTGTATTTTAACTTCGAAATTCTTAGTCCGTGTATTCCAAGATCTTGCTCCCAATTGTAGTATTTGACGCCCTGGTCCTTTAATATTTTTGCTTCTTCCCAGTTTAATATATCGTAGATTGATGAATTGTATGAAATATCACCCTTTGCAAAATGCGACATTGCATAATCGTTTTTTAAAATTTCATAAACAGTAAATCCGACCAAAACGTTCTTTATGTATAAGGATATTACTTTTAAATTACTGTCAGCAATCTCGAATAATCTTTTAAACGCCCTATATTCGTTTAGAATAAAACAGTCTTTTATGTTTTTATTCTTTGTCCATCTTTCAAACATTTCCAAATATTCTTCCTTTGATATGTCTAAAATTGAGTTTTGTTTAATAACATAACCAGAATTATTTTTGACAAACCGCCTGACTCCTTTTCCGGAGCTATTTTGAGGCCAAGTATTCATGCTTGCTAAGTGAGAAATAGAATATACATAATCATGAGACGCCGGGTCAGGGGTTGCCGTGAACCCTAGTTTCATTAAGATGTTTGCGATTTCTTCTGGAATTAACTCCAACGAAGGTGTTTGATAATTTTTTTCCGAAAAATTGATCAATTCTAGTGTGGTTTCAGGAATTTTATTTTTTCCAATGAACGAAACAAATGGCCTGTCAGAGACATAATCATTAAAGACGACTACCAAATTTTTGTGTAGTTGAGAAATTTTCATGTCATTAGAAATATCCCATATCCACAGGCTTGTGAAATTAAAGTCCGAATAAGGCGGAAATTGAGATGTAATTTTTTCTACCTCTTCTCTATCGGACAATTCTATTTTTTTAAATTTAGGAAATTCGGGAATCATAAAAAGGCTCAGATATAATTATATCCTTGTAAGATTAAAACGGCACTGATAGAGCAATAAAAAACCAAGTCATGATTAACCAATCATATCACAAAAGCAAATCTTTTTGCAGATTTTCCAAAGGACCCTCCTTTGTGTGTAATGTGTTAAAATGATTTAAGTTAAAATAAAGAAAAAATGAAGTACCAATCGCTAAAAAAATTGATAGAAAAATTAAAGCTCTCCCAAAGGGTTAAGGGTATTTTTACTACTGGTACTACAGCAACAAAGCTTAACCCAGAAAGCGATATCGACCTGGTTGTAATCTTGGATAAAAATACAGAAGATATTAAATCTGTTTACACAATGGTTGAGAACCATTTTTCAGATATTTTCTTTTTTGATACCAAATTTTTAGGTCAATTAAAAAACAAGCACGAGGTTTTTGGTAATAATTTTGATGGGATTTTTTTGGACTGGTTTATTAGCGGGAAAATAGAATACGACCCAGAAAACATTCTAACCGCAATTAAAGATAAGGTTGACAAGAGTCGACCGTTACAGAAAATTGACAACCAAGAAAAAAGAGAATTCTGGATAAAAATAAATTATAATTTTATTGCAAATTCTAGATACAACAATGCAAAAGATCAACTTTATCACAGCGCCCTTGAAGTTCGTCTACTTTATAGCCTAACTGAGATTATTAATGCATATTTTTCCTTTCGTGATATTCCGTGGCGGGGAGAAAAATTTGCTATTCAATATTTTGAAAAAAATGATTCTAACTTTCTTTCTATTTTTCAAAAATACACAACAAGTAGTTCTTTACAAGAAAAAATGAAATATTACGAAATGTTGCTTGAGTTAACATTTTTCGGAGATTACCAAAAATGGGAAAAGGATTTTATCATTCCGATTTCAAAACAAGATCAACTAAATGTTCAGCAACTTAAGAAGTTTTGGGAAAGTTTGGCCAACTGAAAGATGAAGCTAGCCCCTACTTATATTTAGGTGGGGGTTTTAAAACATGAAAATAGAATTAAATAAACAATTGGA
>JBBIUG010000011.1:0-15417 GCA_037440325.1 Candidatus Nomurabacteria bacterium
AAAAATGATGATGTCGGTCTCCAGCTTATTCTTACCCAGTTGAACGAACTTTCTCGCACTGTGGACAACAAAATCGGTGAATCCCACAAACAGGTGCGCGAGAGCTTGCAATTTCACTCCAGTGAGTCAAATAAAATAATTAGGGATGTGACAGAACGACTCACCCGCTTAGATGAAACTAATAAACAAGTAATTTCTTTTGCTGACCAATTGCAAAGTCTAGAAAATATTTTAAAAAATCCAAAACAACGCGGAATCCTCGGTGAATATTACCTGGAAACAGTTTTAAAAAATGTACTTCCTCCTGGAAGTTATCAGATGCAATACGCATTCTCAGACGGCACTATTGTGGACGCAGCTGTTTTCGTTAAAGATAAAATAATTCCAGTAGATTCAAAATTTTCTCTAGAAAATTACAATAAGATGGCGGAAGAAAGAGATGGTGCCGAAAAGAAAAGACTGGAAACAGTATTTGTAAATGATTTAAAAAACAGAATAGTGGAAACAGCAAAATATATTCAACCAGGAAAAGGTACAACTGATTTTGCTTTCATGTTTATTCCACACGAAGCTATTTATTATGATTTGATTACAAACAAAGTAGGAGCAGGAGAAGATAATGAAAATCTTATTCAGCGTGCCGCGGGGAAATATAAAGTAATTATTACATCCCCTACTTCCTTCTTGGCTTATCTGCAAACTGTCTTGCAAGGACTAAAAGCTTTGAAGATTGAGGAGTCTGCGAAAGAAATAATAAAAAAAGTAGAAGACTTGGGTAAACATTTAAAGTCTTATGACGAATACCACAATAAGCTTGGTAATGCGTTGGGTACCGTGGTAAACCACTACAATTCCTCAAACAGAGAATTAAAAAAGATAGACAAAGATGTTCTTCGCATAGCTGGCTCCTCCCCAGAACTTTCACTCCTCGAAATAGAGAAACCAAAAATCGAGGAATAAAAACTAAAAACCCGCATCTCCGATAAATGGATTTGCGGGCGTGAGCGTTTGTCGCTCGATGTTTCATTTTTCCTGGAACCGCCAGGAGCGGGCTAGGTACGGAACCAGTGGTGCCTACCGCATCGGTAGCACCAGCCGTATCTGACACGTCGATGATGCCGGTGGGGACGCAGTGCTCCGATGGCTGCGACAAAAAGCACTACGAGAAGGGCTAGGGCCATGAGTAGAAACATAGCAGGAACAAAAAGGCCTAGCCAACCCCAAACCGTGTGTTCCTCAAGCCAAAAGGCGAACAATGTGAACCGTGGAATAGGGTGACACTCGGGCGGCGGGAGCTGCGGTAATGTAGGTCCCGGAGCGCAAACCGCAGCAAGCCGGTTTCCACAGCTCGCTTTGTACCTTACAATCCCAGCATCATCTACCAGCACAACTTCGCCGACGTTGATGGTACTGAGTTCGAACACCTTGTGGCTCCGATCGTAGTTGAGGAAGTCCTCGGACTTCCCTAGACGCGTCGGACGGAGACCCATGTCCGCCATCTGTCTCGTGCTCAGTGGGCCGCTAAGGATCGGGAACCGGTCCAGGTCGGCGCCCTGCGGAACTGGATTTCCGGCCGCCAGCGCAACGCTGACGACTATGGTTATCATTCCGATAACAAAGAACTTCGACATTCGTTCCTCCTAAAAATGATTTCAGCCGACGTGGCATACTTTCTTCTTTTTATATTATAGCACTTTTATTATATATTTGTCAAGTATTGATTTTATATAAAATTTATTTAATATACTTTTAGATATACATCGACTTGGAAGCGGGACAGAGGACGGGACAACATCCCACCCCTCACGACGAGGCAGTCGGTCTCACTCACGGAACACGCCGGATAGGGTCTCACGGAAAAGAATTGAACACTCTCCCTTAGGGGAAGAGAGATCATTCGTGAATGACCTCCAACGGTCAAATTCGTGGATTCCAAGTCATCGACCAAGAGCCGGTCCGCTGCAGCGCGGACCGGCCAATTTTTATTTTTACGCGAAACCGGGGAAGAAATCGGTTTTGATGTTTTTTCTAGGTACACCTATAGACTTGAGAGCGGTTTGAAAAGCGTCCACCATGCCATGTGGCCCGGAAATATAAAAGACTTTCTCTCGATAGTTCGGAATTTCTTTTTGAATCATTCTCGCATCTATCGAACCTCGTTGCATCGATTCTCCGAAAACTGCTTCTCCTTTTTCGGTGATAGCGTAAATGGTTTTTATTCCGAGTTCGACTTGCGCTCTGTCAAAAATTTCTTTGTAAGAAATATCTTTTATTGTTTTATTTGAATACAATACCGTGATAAATCTTTTCTCTTTTTTATCCAGCAAATACTTTATCATGCTACGAAATGGAGTGACTCCTATCCCTCCTGCTATAAAGACAAGACCTTTTTCTCTATTCTCTGGTAAAACAAAGTCTCCTGATTTTTGGGATGCAATTATTTCTCCCCCAATAGGCAATGCGAGCAAACGGTTTTTAAAACTGCTAGGTTCAGGATAAAATTTTACGCCTAGATGAATTTCATTCTCTGTGGGCGAAGAAGCGATCGTGAAATAACGCCTATTTCCCCTAGTATCCGGACTGCGATGTTTCAATGTCCATTCCATGTATTGTCCTGGTCTAAAAGAAAAGTTTTTGTCTTTGTCAAAAATGAAATCATATGTATCGGTGCCTACCTTCACCCTGTCTTTTAATTTTAAAATTAATTTTTCTTTTGGGCTTACAAGATAAGCGAAAATATTTCCGATTATTAAGGCAAGCTCCGGCGTGGAATAAAATATTCCGATATGTAAAGCCGGAGCAAATAAAAACCCGACCAACACTCCGAAACTTATTCGTAACCACCTTGTCGTGGGTGCCGTGAGAGGTTCGGTCAGCATGACAAAAGCAAAGAAAAAGAACGCTGAATCTGTCATGGTTTTAATCAAAGTACTCAGGACGTCAGAACCCTTGAGCATTGCTAGGGCAGCTATGGTAATAAAAGCTGAAACAAAAAAGGTTAAAACCAAATCAGTACGACGTATTTTTCGAACAATCAAAAAACCTCCAATAAGCACAAATGGCAACATATTCGGAGTGCCGATCCACCAGCTAGCTGATTGATTGATAGTGAGAGCAGTAAGAGCTACGGCGAAGGCGGCAGGGTTAAAAATATGTTTCTTCCCTATCGCTAAAATATATTTAGACGCCATGGCCCAGACGGAAGCCCAAAAAGCAAATGGTAAAAATTGCGAATAAACACCACCTTGGATTGGCGTTATTAAAAAAAACAAAATAAGTGCCGTAATGTATATTGATTCGACATTAGCCGGCGCATTGTAAGCATATGCGAAAACGATATTAGCAATCCAAGATATTAATAAAATAATTATAAGTGAAACGACGAGGTCAGCCGGAGTGTATGGCAAGAACTTAAAAGACGAGAGAACGAGAGCTGCGCCAAAAAAGAACATGAGTACATAAAGCACTGTTCGATACATCGTTGTTTTATTTAAAAAATTGTCGATATAATTAAGCATAAATTTTTTCTTTATTATTAATATAATTATTAAAGCCCGCGGTCATCGTAGCAATGCCTTTTTTGTTTATTGAGTATCCTTCAAAGCCTTTCATCTTTTCGACGAAATATATTCCATCCTTACCCATGGCAAATGCGGCAGTGGCAAATCTGTCAGCTTCAAAGATATTCGAACCGATTACCGTTAAACTTATGATTTCATCCAGTTTGTCGTCTTTATTTTTGGGATTATAAATGTGCGCGCCTCGTACATAGCTACCAGAAGTAGCTATTCCTTCATTTTTGGATAAATAAACTTTTTTTATCACCTCTCTTTTTTTATTAAACGGATTTTGAATACCGATACACCATGGTTCTCCGCTTTCATTCTTCCCATTAACCTGTATATCTCCTCCGGCCTCTACATAAAAATTTTTTACTCCACGTTCTTTTAAAATATTGCTGGCATTCCAGATAGACCAACCTTTTACCAAACCTGAAGTATCATACATCCCGCTTGGAGTCACGATGTCGAAATATCCATCTGTTAACTTTTTCGTTTCTTCAGAAAGTTCAAATACGGTTTTCATATCTTTGCTCATTTCTTCTTTTCTTATTTTCTTCTCGTTTAGCATGGTGATTTCACTGTCTTTTTTATAAGTACTGAATTTTTGATCCACATACCTGAAATAATCGAAAACCTCGTCGAAAAGTTCTTGCTTTGCTTCTTTGTCCACAATTTCTACCGCAACCGGGGTGCCCATAATTATCTGTACTTGTTTCATTGTTTATCCTATATTCTCGCTTGTGCCAACGCTGAAGATAAAGACTCGACATAAGCAGCGCTGGTAAATGATGCACCGGAAACCGCATCTACGTTTGAATCCTGGGCTGCTATGGCTTCACTGATAAGATAAGGCATAGCTCTCGAGTTGATACGAACAGAGTTCTGTCTGTCTTGTGGATAATCCAAGAATTGCACATCGGATATTCGGCCTCCGGTAATAACCGCCTTCACTTGAACATTGCCATAGTATGCGTCTACAGAATTACCAACATAACTTCCATTTCTGTATTTACCAGTATTAATAACTGGTGCTGGTGTCGGGGTCGGTGATGGCTTAGGTTTAGTTCCGGGAGAAGACGGCGAAGAAGCCACGGAGTTGGTACTCGTAGTTTGTGTTGTCCCATTGTATTGCGGTAGAGACAGTGCCGTTTTTGTTTTGTTGGGTTCCGGCGTTAAAACTGTCGGGAGGTCGGTTCCGAGGATCCGTACATATAAAACGTACGCAGAAAAAACAAAAATTAATGCTAGTGATAAAAATGCCTTTTTCATAAGCATATTATACTATAATATTTTGAAGATGAATATTTAATGAACCGCCAAATACGGTTTAGCTCACGAGATTAATCGTCGAAACCCTCATCGTCCTGAATATTTATTTTGGGGCCGTTTATTTTTGAATCAATTTTGATGTTATTGTTTACATTTCCGAAATCATCTTCTTCTATATCTCCGCTGTCTTCATTCTCGATACCCATATCGTCTTCAATGTCCCCCTTTATGGAATTTGAAAGCATGAGTAATTTTGTCGTATTCGCCTGATCTATCGCCAACTGAAATTTATCAGTAGCATTCGCATAATCGGAAGAAGCAAGAAGTGTTTTTCCTTCTTCAATCGTTGTCTCGACTTGGGCAAGCTTGCCATTGATCTTGTCTTGGATATTCACCGATAAACCATTTTTCTCTTTCTGATATGTAAGTTTTATGGAATTCAACAAATTCGTGGCTTCATTTTGTTTAGTCTCCGCAAGAGATGAATCACTAGCATTAGAAGTATCTGTCCCCGCAGCTGAAAAAGTTTGTGTTTCTTTGTTGTCTTTCGATTCAAGCTTATTATAATTATCCTTAATTTTGTTTTGTGAATCCGACAAAACAGCCAATAATTTACCCATTTCTTGTTTAGTTTCATCTTTGGTGTTCTTGTCGTTTGATACTACGGCAAGCACGTTCGAGTATGCCTTAAGTGAGGCCTGCAATCTTATATTCAAATCATCCGACGAGCTCGCTGATCCTCCACCCAAAGAAGCTAGATCGTTTGATCCAGCGCTAAATTCCGCAACTTGGTTTTGTATTTTACTTTCAAGATAAGCTCTGGTATTTTCTTTTAAATTATTTTGCGCAACAAGCTTTTGCGCCTCAACTAACCTACGTTCTACTAAACGTTCTTGCCACTCAACCTTTTCTTCTTTGGTAACAGCAAAAATTCCAGCGATCGGTTCATTGACCGATACTTTTACGCCATACAATAAGTCTCCTGGAACGGCTTTCTCAGCGAAAGCTGAAGTTCCTCCTGCCAAAACCACAATGAGCACCATCACCATCACCGGCACAAGTTTGTATTTATTGTTCATGAAATAATAATTCTTAATAATTTGATAATATTCAATAAGACGATTAGATTTCTGGTTTGTTACGACATCATTTTGCTCTACTCTCAATGACAAATTTTCAAATACGCTGGCGCGCATTTCTCCCTTCTCAGCATCGCTCAGTTTGATATTCTTTACTGCTTTAATTATTGATTCAAATTCTTTTTCCATTTTATTTTTCTATCTCCTTTAATAATGCTCTTAATTTTTCTTTCGCCCGGCTTATCCTTACTAAAATTGTATTTTCACGCTCACCAAGAATTGCCGCCATTTCTCTTGAATTCATGTCCTCGATAAAGCGTAAAACAATAACCTCTCTGTCAGCCTCGGACAATTTATCGAGCAAGGAAAGGAAAATAGAGTAATCAATATCGTTTTCGGAATTATCCTTTTCGGCAATGGATTCAAAAAAGCCATCCGGTAGCTGGCTTTCCACCACGCTTTTCTTTTTTCTCCAATAATCAATAATGGTGTTTTTCGCTGTCGTATAAATAAAGCTTTTAGTGTTTTGAACGTCATTATTTTTTAAATAATTAAATACTTTGACGAAAGTATCTTGCGCTAAATCCTTCGCTATTTCCCTATCACCTGTTTTAAAGTAGCAAAAGCGAAAAATAGCGTCTGCGTGTGTGTCATAAAGCTGAACGAACAATTTTTCTGTTTTATCACCATTATTATCCATAGTTATAGACGTATCACCTCTTGTTTTTATTACAAATAAACACTAGTATTATAGCACAAAGGCCCTATCGTCTAACGGTTAGGACGTATCCTTCTCAAGGATAAAATTCGGGTTCGATTCCCGGTAGGGTCACAAATTTTGATATGAACATAAAATATAACAACGAGGATCTGGTGAATCATCATGGAGTTGCTGCTGTTATTAAAAACAGTCTAGGGGAAATTTTAGTTCAAGAGCATACTAAATATGGTTTTTGGACTATTCCAGTTGGAAAAGTAAAAAATGGGCAAAATGTTGTAGCTGGTTTAAAGGAAGAAATTTTTGAAGAGTGCAATATACAAATTGAAAATTATAAAGAAATTGTTGTAAAAAATTATTATTACGAAAGAGATGGTAATAATATTGAAGTTATAAGTCACTTATTTGAAATAATAAAATATTCAGGAGAAATGAAAAACAAGGAACCTAAAAAACACAGACAACAACTCTTTTTGCCCATTGAGAATATAAAAAGGCTACCTTATATTTCGGACCTTACTTTATTGTATTTAAACCAACTAGGATTTGAAAGACAAGCAAAAATTTAAAAGTCCCTAAGTTCACTCACCAGAAGCGACATAGTCTCCCCTCCTTTCTTCTGTTGGTATTATTAGCACAGGAGAGTCGTGGTGTCTAGCTAGTGATTCCTCGTGCGAGTAATTTTTCTTTAACGATTTCACTGATTTGCTTATTCGAATGATCTGCGCCATGCATTTCTACAAAAGCCGGATAACGAACAATATAATTCTTGGCATTGCTCAAATAATCTATCGCTGTTCTCGCCACTATTTCTGTATTGGTATATTCATCCACTAGATAATCTATCGCTCCTTGTTTTATCCCCTCGTCTATCTCTTTAGCACTACTTTTTTTGTTTTCAAAAATAATAGGAATGTCTTTCGTTCTAGAGTCGCCTTTCAATAGCTCAAGCGCTTCAAACCCACTTCTTCCAGGCAAGACAATATAAAGATAAATGAGATCCGGTTTTATTTTCAAAATTTTTTCAATAAAGTTTCCGTTTGCATCCTCCATCGAATAAACATCAAAACCATTTTGTCTCAGCCGGAGAGAATAACTTTCCAAGAGGAAACTATAACCACAAATAAAAAGAATTTTATTTTTATCGTTTTTCATCGTTATACATTATATCACCCACCTATTTTTTTTGGTTAAATTGACATTTATCCTGTGAAATATATAGTGTTTATAGATAGTAAACAAGCGGCTGCTTGATCAGACCATAGGAGGGTCACAATGAGAATCATTCTAGGTACCTTGTCCGACTGCATCGAAGAAACGAAAAAGCAAATCGACCGGCTCGAACCCGCCAGATACGATTCATCAAACACCTTCGAGAATCTCGTCGCGAGCATCAAGACGAACATCAAGATTATCGAGAAGGGATTCGAGGACATCTCCGCCGCAAAGGAGAAAGCCAACGATTTTCTCGTCCATCAAGCCATACGCCAAGAGATCCGCATTCTCGTTTGCTGATACTACGCCCCGTTTCGTGCAAAGCCTCGCGCTTTTCCGAAACGGGGCTTTGCATTTAATACAGCAAAAGAGACAAGCCGCAGCTCGTCTCTTTATGATATTTGTTCCATTCACTCAGTTTACTTTGTCGCCGAAAGAGGATTCCGGCATGTCGACAAGATTCATGGCCTTGTTTTTTGAGCCCTTCTTCTCGGCCGTGTTTAGTCTTTTTATCATGTGCATGATGGGCTCCTGAAGTTCGAATTCCGTCTCACATCGGTCGCAGTAACCCTTTACTGAACCCAGGTAGGGTTTTGTTGTGCTGATTGAGACCTTGGTGATTCTCCCCCTGCGACCACACTGGTGAGTAAACACAATTGTGTGCCAACGTGGTCCTTCCATGGTTCACCTCCTTTCGTGAAGAACCGCTTATCTACTGTAATTGTGGCTAAAAATATCCAGATTAGCAAGTAAGGCGAAATTAATGTTATTTATTGAAATTTGTCTCTAAAAAATCTAAAATTGCGCCGGACATTACTTTCACGGCATTGTGAACAGTGTTGTGATCAATCCCAGGGATGCCAACAAATTTTGAGTTTGCGATAATCTTAGACATTCTCACGGCATTTTTGACCGGCACCATTGTGTCCTCTTCTCCGTGAATGATGAGAGTCGGTACGTTTATTTTTTCTAGATTGTAATCCCCAATCGGACTAAATGATTGCCTTAGGGCATAGAAGTGTACACGGAGAGAAGTATTTCTCATGTCTGCAATATTTCTTTGTACATCCCAGTCTGTCGAGCCAATGTGTTTTTTGTAATTCACGTGTCCTTTCGGTTTAGAATTAAAAGGAAAAAGGTTAACTATTCCGGAAAACATTTTTAGTACTGAAACAATAATTTTCGATAAAAATCCTTCGTCTAAATATACTTCCGGAGAAGTAAAAACATTCGCGATTACCGTTTCTCTCCATAGTCTTAGGTACACAAGTGCAATCAAGGCGGCAAAAGAATTACTGATAAGAACAAATTTTTGAATTCCTAAATAGGAAATCAGGTCATGCAAATCAATTGCAAAATTTTTTATTTGATAATCTTCGTATTCAGAATATTTTTTTGACATACCGTGTCCACGGATATCGTAAATAAGAACGTTGTATTTGTTTTCAAATATTTTTTCGTACGGCAACCAGGCAGAAGAAGACCCGGAAACACCGTGCACAAATACTAGGGTTAATCTATTTGGATTAAAATCATTCATTCGGTAATATATCTCATTTTTGAAATAAAATTCTTTCATTTGTATTAATATAACATACATAAACCATTTATGTTATGATTACATTATTATATTTAACCCTTAATTATATGCTAAAAGAATTTAAACAATTTTTACTTCGAGGAAATGTAATCGACTTGGCTGTCGGTGTCGTGGTCGGTGCGGCTTTCGGTGCAGTAGTTACTGCGCTGGTAGCTGATATTCTGACTCCCCTTATCGCAGCAGTAGCAAGGGTGCCTGATTTTAGCAGTTTGTCCTTCACCATAAACGGAAGCAAATTTATGTTGGGACATTTCATCAATGCTCTAATATCTTTTCTTTTGGTCGCTTCAGCTGTTTTCTTTTTTGTAATCAAACCCATAAATATGCTTATTGCCCGCAACAAGAAAAACCCACCAGTAGATCTTACCACCAAAATCTGCCCGGAGTGTCTAAGCGAAATACCAATAAAAGCGAAACGCTGTTCACATTGCGCTCAGGTTATTCAATAATTTTCGTGTATAAAAAGTGAAACCCCGCTTCGTGTACTACGAAGCGGGGCTGATGTGCGTTTCCTGGTATTGGATCTTGCGAAGATCGATTCCAGGAGTAAAAATGATTGTTTCTTCTGCCGACTCAAGGATGAATCTGTCGGGCTCTTCGCTCTCAGTAGCCGTCGCCGCCGGACCAATATTGCCCGTGTGGTACTTGTTGAGATCCATGGTCTGAACGACCTCGGCGCCCTTCGCCCAGCCGTTTTTGACCGGGGTGAAGTTGGTCCTCTTGCCGTGGAGCTCTTCGCTCAAGGGCACGATGTGGTTGAGCACGAGTTTTACCTCGAGCTCGCTTTTCGTGAGACTCATCACGAGCCGAGCCTCTATGACATCCGCCAGGAAAGCAATCTTCCTGACGTTGTCATTTACCTGCACCCTTCCTCCCGGAAAGGTGTCTATAATTTCCCTTGTCAGCCACATGGGAGTCTCCTTTCTGCCCAATTGGGCTATATTTGTCCAGAAAGAACGTTTGTATTAACTTGGTTAACTATAACACTATCTAGAGGTGTTTGTCAATTCTTGATTTGACAAAAACAGCCCCGTAAGTTAAAGCAGTTTTTGTTTTCTAATAAAACCACAACCCGGAAAGCTATCCCCTAGCGGCTTGGGCAGACTAGAGACAACAATAAACTTCCCGTGTTGCTGATATTAAATATTTAATTTTACAAACTAATTATTAATAATAAGTCCGTTCGCATCGACTAATATTGCCTGATCATCGCCAGTAAACTTATCTCCGGTATCGTTGTCATCCAATAAATTTTTTTCTATAAAATATAATTTTTCTCCATCCTTTACGTTATACGTTTGATTCTGATAATTTGGATTTTGTGCATTAAGCGTTATCTGGATAGAACCATCACCCAGGGTCTTCTTTGTTACAGTGAATCCGGCTAGCGCCTTCTTGGTATTTGCATCATAGGTTGCAGTAGAAATAAGGTAGGCATTTTGCGCCAACGGAGACGACGAAAATAACTGTTTGCTACCCTGATCACTAGTATTAGAAATCGAATTATTATTTTGTACTACATTATTATTGGGCGTGGCAAGAGAACTATCTTGAGTATAATTTATAGCCGCAGTGCTATTCGCAGAATATCGCCAAACCACAAAAGTGATTATAAGGACTATTAATATAACGCCGCCCACTATTTTTTTTGTGTTGTTATTTTTTTCCATTCTATATTTTATGCATTAAACTATGAAATTTCTGTGAAGCGTTAATAGCGAAGCTTCACAGAAATTTCACTGCGTGGTTCTATGGTCGAAAGTAGGGTTTTAGTTTTAGAGATTAAAAATTGGTCGAAATTATTAACAATTAAAATAATTTAATGCTATGTGATTTTTAAATAAAAATTACGAGATGGCCTTACTACCACAAAAACCACTTTGTCTAAGTGGTTTTTGTTTTTTAAAACAATGTGATTTAATTGTGGTATATCTTATGTTAAAAATTAAGAAAGCCATTCTTTTCGTGATGGGAATTATTTTTATAATCCTTGGATTGCTGGGTTTGTTCTTGCCAATTTTACAAGGAATACTTTTTTTGTTTATTGGTACCCTGCTCATTTCTACTTCGAACCCAGAAATTAATGCTTTCATCCATAAATTTGCTCTAAAATATCCAAACATTAAAAAAGCACTTGAAAAAACCGAAAACTACATCGCCAAATTCATCAATAAAATATAATTTGAATTTTTCGTTTGACTAAAATTGACATTTTTGGTAATCTTATGTTTAGTAATACGTCGGAATGGTCCGGCAACATTGTTCATCACAGCACAACAGGAGGAGAAACGAAATGCCCAGAAGTGAAGAAGGAATTTATCTCAAGTATTTGCGGGAGGCTGGGGCGGTGACCGTGGGACACATCAATTTCAGAGATGGAGACCATGGCAACGCTGAAATAAGACCCTCGGCCCTTTACGCGCACACGAAAGAAACCAGCCTTATGTGTCGCGGGATTGCGGAACGATTTCAGTACGACAAGGTGGAGACGGTTGTTTCATTGACCGTGGGCGGCAACTCTGCTCTGTCGCAGTGGACGGCTCATCACCTAAGTGAGCTTTGCCGCAGAGAAGTGTACGCGAGTTTCGCCGAGCGAGAGGACCCCCCACCAAGCATGATCGGGATTTTGTCCCATCGCGGACGAAGAAACAAGCTGACCACGAACCTGAATCACCGAAGTTTTATTTCCGGCAGAAGGGTGCTCATTGTGGGAGATTTTCTTACCACGGGAGAGCACGCCAAAAAACTGATCGAAGCGGTCCGAGAGGTCGGGGGGAAAGTCGTCGGAATCGGTGTTCTCAGTAACTGCGCCAAAGTTCTGCCGAAGGACTTGGCCAAGATTCCGAAGCTTGTCGCCCTCATGAGCCTCAACCTCGGCAAGTGGAGCGAATCGAAATGCCCCATTTGCAAAAGAAACAAATTGGAGGCCGCGAAGAAAAACCGGTAAAGGTATCTCACGTTAGAGAAGGAGAACTTGCGATGGATCAAGAACCAAAAAAGCAAGATGACATTATTGTACACATCGCAAAGCAAACTTCACCTCCGCTTTGCGGCTTTACACCCAACACCCCGGACAACTGGCCTCCGGGGCACACCTGGGTGAGCACCCGCCACATCTACTTGGCTACGTGCCTAGTTTGCAAAAAACTGTTGCAAACCATGCAGAGGAAATAAGAAACAAGATATCCAAACGGGATTCGTCACTGGCGAATCCCGTTTTTTATTTTTTTTTCCACTCTTCGTCTTGTCTTACCAATAGTTTTTCTTTATTTTTTTGATCAAAAAGTATTACTTCCACAACCTTTTCCATTCTCATACCCTGTGAACCCTTCACAAGCACAATATCATTTTTTTGCACAAAAGTTTTAACAAACTTGCCCGCCTCATCTGAGTTTAAAAATTCAAAAATATTTTCCTTAGACATTCCGGCTTCAACCGCTCCTTCTTTAATGGTCTTGGCTCTTGGACCTACAACGATCAGAATATTTGCCTTTTCTTTTACAATTTTGCCGATATTATTATGCGCCTCACTGGTATGACGTCCAAGCTCGAGCATGTCTCCTAAAATCGCAATTTTTCTTTCACTTTCATTTCCGACTTCTCTTTTTATGTCTCCTAGGGTTTTGAGAGCAGATTCACATGCGAGAGGAGAAGAATTGTATGTATCGTCAATGATGGACGAACCATTGATGCCCTTCAAGAGTCGCATTCTTCCTGGCGGAACATCATAATTTTTAAGTGAACTAATTGCATTAACCATGTTGAATTTTAATCCGGAAGAAAATGCAAGAGTGGCGAGAGAAGCATATACGTGATTCTTGCCAAAAACCCCACCTATTACCACAGGGAAACTGCTCCCACCTTCATCTACTCTAAAAATTATTCCTTCTGGCTCTCCTTTTTCGCCATAAAATATCGAGTCTCCTGAAGCAAGAAGGTTTGAATCTTTATTAAATCCATATGTTACCAAACGGTGCTTGCTTTTGTTCTTCATTTCAAGCACGGCTTCGTCATCTGCATTTAAAACCAAAAGGCCATCTTGTTTTAACGTCTTAATCAACTGACTTTTTTCATCGATTAAATGTTTTCGAGAATTAAAAAATTCGATGTGCGGAGGTGTCTCTCCTATCGCGGTAATAATCACCGCGTCTGTTTTTATCCAAGAAGCAGTTTTTTTCATGTCACCTTGTTTACCTATTCCCACCTCGAGGACTAACCATTTGGGGTATTTATGTGGCCAAATAAAAAGCCAAAACCCCTTTAACACATTTGTAAACCAAGTGAGAGGATTATTCCATCCATTAGGGCAACCCAGAACTGTAAGTGGTAATCCTATCTCACTATTAAAGCTTTTTTCGCTCTTCCTAACATATGCTATTTGGGAAAGTACTGCATAGACAGCATCCTTGGTAGAGGTTTTTCCAACGGAGCCAGTAATGGCAACAATTTTAGGTTTGTATTTCCAAAGTATAAGTTGAGATTCTATTCTCAAAATATACGATATGATTTTTTTAAATATTGCTTTCATGGAAGAATTATCTATCCGGTGGAATATTATAATAGTTTAATAAAAACTTCGTTATATCCAAAAATGGATCAGTCCAAGTCGTGGCGGCATAGGGCACTCCTTTTGGATTTATCGCATAAAGAAAAATTATGAATTTCGGGTCGTATGCCGGAAAATAACCAAAAAATGAATGGTTGTGCCTATCTTCATAATATCCTCCGGTTATATTATTCGCAACTTGCGCTGTTCCTGTTTTTACAGCTACACTAAAATTATCCATTTTTTTTACCCCTCCACCCATTTCATCCAACACTGACACCAACATTCTGGTAATCTCTTGCGAAGTTTCTTTTGAAATCTTCGTAGGGGTGGTCGAATACGTCATTAATTTTGAAGTACCGTTATTGTATTTAATTTCTTTTACGATATGTGGCACAACCAAGTTTCCCCCGTTTGCCAAAGATGCCAAAGCGCGAATTAACTCAAAGGGTGTAAAGGCAATACCTTGGCCGAAAGCTGCATTGGCATATTCAATTTCTCGTGGACTTTTCATGATACCTGAAACCAAGCCGCTCGTTTCATTCGGTAAATCAATTCCTGTTTTATCTTTTATTCCGTATGATAATAAATAATCCCGTAACTTTGTTCTACCTAATTTTTGTTCGACAAATACCATCCCAGTATTGAGCGACTGGCTTAATACTTCTTGCATACTGGTTCCCGGCCCTCTGCCTTTTTTATCGAAATTAAATATTTCGTGTTTTTCAACCATGACAGATCCATGGTCATTGTATATGGTGTCTGCAGTAAGTACTTTTTCATTTAATGCTCCGGCCATGACAAGAGGTTTTACTACCGAGCCAAACTCTAAAACATTTTCTACTAACGGATCGGAAAAAACCGATATATCACCCACCTGGGAATAGTTGTTCGGGTCAAAGTCCGGCTTTGAACCAAGCGCATACACCGAACCATCCATAGGGTTCATAATTATGCCACCCACAGAATCAACTTGATATCTATCTTTCACTTCTGTTAGTTTTTTCTCCAAAAAATTTTGTACTTGAGGTTCAATAGTTGTTACTATGTCTCCCTCCGGTGTTGCATTATCAAAAAAAGTTTTTTTCATGTTTGAAAAAACTTCAGCAAAAAAATTAACATATGGATTGTCCACATTTCTCGCCAGCACAGAATCATATTGTTTTTCTAAACCATAACGACCACCAAGCTCATCTCCATTATATCCAACGAAACCTAGGGCATGCGAGGCCAGGTCGTTTCCTGGATAAAAACGCCATTTTTCTTTAAAGATGTTTACACCCGGTAATTTTAAACCAGAAATTGCATCCGCTTCTTTTTGAGAAAGATGGTGGACTATTTCTTCATATGGGTCATTTTTTTGTCCAGCTTTGTTTATAAAAAAATCGTGGTCTATCGTTATTACCTTTGATAATTTTTGGTAAGTG
>JBBIUG010000012.1:0-14587 GCA_037440325.1 Candidatus Nomurabacteria bacterium
AAAACCAGACATGATGCCCTGGTCTCCGGCGCCTCCGGTATCTACACCCATGGCTATCTCAGGAGATTGGGTGACAAGGTTGGCAGAAATTTCAAGCTCGTTTTCGTAACCAATTTTTTTATAAATATCTTGAGCAATTTTCATATAATCTACCTTGCCCGTCGAAGTGACCTCTCCACCGATGGTGAGTTTGCCATGACCTCCGAAGGTTTCTACCGCCACCCGGCTTTTCGCGTCCTGGGCTAAATATGCGTCTAAAATAGCATCAGAGATTTGATCGCAGATTTTATCTGGGTGCCCGGAAGTTACACTTTCTACTGTATAGTTGTTGTTGTGTTTATAAAACATCCCAATACTAAATTTTAATCAATAATGTTTGTCGACATGTCCACGTAATCAAAAATTTAGTACGGGACAAGTCTTTTGAGTATACCCCGCATGGCTAATTTTTCAAAGAATTCGCTTGCTATTGCTGTTTAATATGCTATTATGTCGGCTTATGATAGATAAGAAAAAAATTAAAGAGAAGCTCGAAAAAGAAAGAGACGAATTACTCGAAGAAATGAAAGACATGGGTAAGTTCGACGTGGAAACCGGAGAATGGGAAACAGCCCCGACAGAGCAGGAGTTCCCGGAGTCTGACGACAACGATAAGGCAGACCGATTCGAAGACTATGAGGCAAAAAGCTCCATGATGAAGACATTGGAACCAAGACTAAAAAATATTTTCAAGGCATTAAAGAGTTTGAATCGAGAATCTTTCGGTAAGTGTGAAGTCTGTAAAAAAGATATTGAGATGTATCGTCTCGAAGCGAACCCAGCAGCGCGAACGTGCAAGAAGCACATGAACCAGTAAAATTTTTGTTATAATCTAATTATGAGTTTTGCTAAAGTTTATTCCGCGCAAGTAAATTTGCTTCACGGTGTAGTCGTAACGATTGAGGTGGATCTCTCAAGGGGGCTCCATTCTTTTAATATTGTCGGGCTTCCGGATAAAGCTGTTGACGAGTCTAAAGACAGAGTAAGCGGAGCAATAAAAAATTCCGGTTTCCAATCTCCAAAGGCAAAAAATCAAAAAATAGTTGTTTCTCTCTCGCCGGCGGACCTCAAAAAAGAAGGGCCGTTTTTTGATTTAGCTATTGCTCTCGCCTATATGCTTGCGGCTGGAGATATAAAATTTAATTCAGAAAAAAAGATATTCCTCGGAGAGTTGGGGCTCGATGGGACACTTCGTAGAATACGAGGAGCGCTACCCCTCGCCCAAGAGGCGAAGAGAATGGGCTTCGAAGAAGTATATTTGCCGAAAGAAAATGCAGTAGAGGCGGCATTGGTGGAAGGTATTAAGATTTTTGGTGCTAATAGTTTGAAAGAAGTCGTGGAACACCTTGGTTTTCACGAGCCCAGCAAAACCGGCAAACTAATTATTCCTCAATACCAAACAAAAATAAATTATCAAAAAGAAATAAAGAGCGCGGACTTTTTTGATATTCGTGGACAAGAAGGAGCAAAACGCGGACTTGAAATAGCTGCAGCAGGTGGACACAACATCGCAATGTACGGTCCGCCGGGCACAGGGAAAACAATGCTCGCACGAGCCTTTTCGGGGATACTTCCTGACCTAGACTTGGAAGAAGTGCTTGAGTTAACGGGGATACACTCGGTCGCGGGAAGCACTCAAGGGGAGCTAGTGTGTCAGCCACCGTTTCGTGCGCCACATCATACCTCTTCTTATGTTTCTATTATCGGCGGAGGTACCTATCCGAAACCAGGAGAAGTGACGCTGGCGCATCGGGGAGTTTTGTTTTTGGACGAATTTCCGGAATTCGAGAAAAGAGTAATAGAATCGCTTCGCCAACCGCTCGAAGATAATGTCGTTTCTATCTCTCGCGCGAAAGGCTCGGCAATTTTCCCCTCCAATTTTATTTTGGTGGCGGCGATGAACCCTTGCCCTTGCGGAAATACAGGGAATAAGCAAAAAGCTTGTATTTGTAAACCGTCAGACCTAGATAGATACAAAAGAAAATTATCCGGTCCGATAGTAGACCGTATAGATCTTTGGGTTTCTGTAGGCAATGTTGATTATAAAAAACTGGGAGGGAAAGGAAGCGGAGAAAAAAGTGAAAAAATTAAAGAAAGAATTATCTCCGCGCGAAAAATTCAAAAAGAAAGATTTAAAAAATTTGGCAAAAAAATAACCACGAATAGCGAGATGAACGTGAAAGATTTGGGAGAAATGGTGGTCCTGGGCGGTAAGGTGCGAGATATGCTAGATGATAGCGCGGAGAGGCTTGGACTATCTGCTCGCGCGTACCACCGGGTAATCAAAATCGCCAGAACCATCGCAGACCTGGAAAACTCGCTGGACGTTGGGGAAAACCATATTTTAGAAGCTATCCAGTATAGGCCGAAAGTAAATGCTTAATCGTTTGACGGCGGGTTTTAATGATATAATACAAAGATATGAAACACATGGATACACCCCCCAAAAAAGCTGAAAAAACACTAACACCCGCCACGGAAAACGGAGCCGAGGGGCTTGAATTGCGTCACGATCAAGGCTGGATTAGTTTTACAAATAAAATTAATCCAGAAAATCTGCCTAAGCTTGAACAAAAAATAAATTCTGGCAGTTTTAAGGCAGAAGAGCTTTTTACCGAAGGAATTAGGGGTCACTGGGGTGATGGTTTTCTATCGCTTGGGTTTGGGACGAGAGGGTCTTTGAGTCCCGAGGCAATGTATTCTTTGCTAGAAAAAATGCCAAAGGAAATGCTCAAAAGTATCCTTACTCAAATCAGCGCGGACGGATTTAAGCGTTTAGAAAAAAAAATAGGCTCTGACAAGGTTGCAGAATTAGTCGCAAGATTTTTTATTGATTTGAGCGGACATGAGATGAGAAGCCTCGACGAAAATTTGAGCCCACTAGTGGCGGTAAAATTAGCTGAGAGGACAAAGACTCTCGAGGAAGATACTTCTGATTTGGAAGAAGCGACAGAAGAATCCTCGGCAGTAGAGCTGGGAGAGCAAATAGATTTTGGTGTTGATGATAAAGATGTGCGAGATATTGAAGCTAGTATTTCCGCAAAAGGCAAAAATACCCCTTCGTCCGACATGGCCCAGGAAAGTGCAGTTGTTTTGAAACCGGAGGATGAAATCGCCCCAGGTGGTCCGGACGAAGACGATACACAAGAATTTGATATTCCGAATTACGAAAACGAAACCAGAGAATATGAAGTTCCATCTTTGGATGAAAAAGCAACTCCCGAAAACCTAGAAATAGGTGAAATCATGGGGGACATTGAAAAAGAGGGATATCATGTTATTCCCCACAAGACCGAACCAAGAAAAACCCCCGAAGAGATAATCGCTGATCTAAAAAAACTAAAAGAAATTATTGAAAAAGCTAAAAAGGAACAGGCTCGCAGGTTGAAAGAAAATGAAACAATTGCAATAAAAAATTCGAATCCCCTCATAAGTAAGTGGGTATCTATAGGTGGATATGATCTTTATCCTACCTGGAGAGATTCTGCAAAAATTAGCAATGAAAAAATGCATAGCGATGTAGAATCTGCAATTGACAGCATGGAAGAAACACACAGCATGAGCAAAGAAGAAAAAAAGGAAGACGAAAAATTGGGAATAATATCCCCTCAAGATATCGAAGTAATGGAAGCCCTTAGCGCATATCTCAAAACAAAATATCCTCATTTGTTTGAAAATAAATAAACGAACAATACAAAAACCGCCCTTAAACAAGGCGGTTTTTGAGTTTTGGGTTATCCACAGTTATTTGTTGACAGTGAACGAGCGTTCACCTATACTAAACAAGGAGTCGATTATAAGTATTGCTCAAAGAGCAATTAACAAAAAATTCCATGTCACAATCACAATATTTAAAAATGTTAGAAAGAGAAATAAGCAGAATCAATAAAAAAATCGATTTGAAAATTTTAGAAGGGAAGAACTATGTTAAAGAAGCAAGAGAACATAAGCTTCTGCTAAAAAAAGTTCGATACCACACGCGAAGGAATTTCTTTTCTAAATTTTTTCCAAGATTTTTTAGATTTCAGTTCTAATAAAAAAGAAGGATGAACGCCTATCAGACAAAACTAGAATCATTCTATGGTGAGAATAAAAGAATGCCGTCATATTCTGAAATGTTGGCGCTTTTTGGTTTCAAATCTAAGAATGCCGTTTTTAAAGTTGTTGAAAAACTTCTTGAGGCGGGAGTTGTGGCGAAGGATCATTTAGGAAGATTGATTCCATCCGAGTCTTTTGGCGAGGTACCGATGCTTGGATTTGTTACTGCTGGATTCCCGGCCACAGTTGAAGAAGAATTGGCGGACACGGTGAAGCTCGACGACCTTTTAATAAAAAATAGACCTTTTACTTACATGCTCGAAGTAGATGGTGACTCCATGATTGACGCACATATTGCAAAAGGAGACATGGTGCTCGTGGAAAAAACTAATCAGGCTGAAGATGGGGACATAATCATTGCTGAAGTAGATGGAGAATTTACCATGAAATATTTTCGCAAAAAAGGAAAGAAGGTTTGGCTTGAGCCAGCGAACAAAAACTACAAACCTATTTATCCTGAACATTCTTTGAATATTAATGCAGTTTTGAGGGCAGTAATCAGAAAATATTAAGCACGAAGTTGTTTGGCCAAAACAAAAAGCACCCCGTAGGGCGCTTTTTGTTTTTATCTCGAGATAAAATATTAGGCAACCATGTCTTTCAAACCCTTTGCAGGTCGGAATTTTGGAACTTTCTTTGCAGCCACCTTGACTTGCTCTCCAGTCTTTGGATTGCGAGCCATGCGAGCAGCACGTCCTTTTACAGAAAAGATTCCGAAGCCGGCGATTGAAACTTCTCCACCCTTTTTCATGGTTTGGATGATTTCGTTAAACAATCCGTCTACGATTTCTTCTGCCTGGACCTTTGTGCCGCCAAGCTTGCCATGTACCCACTCAGCTAATGCTTGTTTGTTCATAGATTTTTGAAGTTATTTTATAATTCTTTCGACCATTTAGCCTTATAATTACTACTCATCTATTATATAATAAGGGTTTTTTAACGCAAGGGTTAGCAAATATAAACTTTTTTCGGGTGCGGATTTTTTGAAGCGTAAAAAATCCTGAAATTTGCTCGCCGTCGCTCGCAAAACCCCCTACAAAAGTTATATTTGCAAAGAATTATATTCAAACTCTCATTTTTAATGAAAGTTATCTAGCGTATTCGATAATCCTGGTCTCGCGGATCATCGTGACCTTGATTTCTCCAGGGTATTTGAGTTCTTGTTCTATTTTTGTGGCGACATCGCGAGCCATAAGTTTTGCTTCTGCATCAGAAATTTTTTCCGGAGTAACAAAGATACGGATTTCACGTCCAGCTTGTAGGGCATAGGATTTCTCTACGGCAGGGAAAGCATTTACCAAAGCCTCCAATTCCTGCAAACGCTTCAAGTAATTTTCCACAGAGTCTCGACGTGCGCCAGGGCGTCCACCAGAAATAGCGTCAGCCGTCTGCACGATAACCGCCTCAATAGTTTCATAAGGGAAATCTTCATGGTGGCTTTTCATTGCAGTGATAATACGTTCATCTGCCCCGAATTTCTGCAAGATTCGCATACCTATTTCGATGTGTGTTCCTTGTACTTCATGGTCTAGGGCTTTACCGATGTCGTGCACAAGTGCTCCAGCCTTAGCTATAGCAACGTCGGCGCCTAGTTCTTCCGCTAGCATGCCGGCGATGTGCGCCATTTCGATAGAATGTTGCAAAACATTTTGTCCATAACTTGTACGGAAATAAAGTCTTCCGATAATAGCGATAATACGTGGATCAAAATTAAATATTCCACATTCATAGACGGCTTGTTCTCCTTTTTCCTTAATTATTTTATTGATTTCTTCTTTGGCTTTCTCTACGAGCTCTTCAATCTTCGCTGGTTGAATGCGTCCGTCTAAAATCAAGTTTTCAAGGGCGAGGCGAGCGACCTGTCTTCGTATCGGGTCAAAAGAAGAAATAACGATTGAACCTGGAGTATCGTCCACGATGAGCTCTACTCCGGCTGCTCGCTCAAAGGCGCGAATATTTCTGCCCTCTTTTCCGATAATTTTCCCTTTTATTTCATTGTTTGGGATAGAAACCACTGTGGTCATCAGTTCAGATGCGGTAGAGGAGGCAAGGCGTTGAATAGAGGTAGCCAAAATATCTTTGGCGCGTCTGTCTAACTGTTCCTCATTGTTGTTTTCCAATTTTTGGATTTTTATCAAAATGTCTTCCTCATATTTTTTCTCTACATCCTTAATCAGGGCATCCTTCGCTTCTTCTTCCGAAAGCTTTGCTATTTTTTCTAATTCTACTATTTTTTCTTCTTCTATTTTTGATACTTTTTCTTGTATTTTCTTTATCTCTTCTACTTTTAGTTTTATATTTTCTACCTCTTTGTTTACTTCGATCTGTCGCGCGTCCAAAAACTCATCTTTTTTAATAAGACGCATATCTTTTTCCTTCCATTCTTGTTCTTTCTTTTTCTCTTCCTCTTTTAGATTAGCGAGTTGCTCCTCTGTTTTTTTCTTGGCTTCGTCGGTAATCTTTTGCGCTTCTTCTTTTGCGCCGACCATCATTTGTTTGATGTCTATTTCGATTGATCTTCTTTTGCCCAAGGCAACGATCAAACGGAGATAGTATCCTATCCCGATACCCAAAAGGAGCACGGCCACTCCTATTAGTATTATTGTTATTGTGCTCATAAGCTAGGTGGTCGGCTTACAAGAACAAACCACTATATTTAGGGTTTTCTTTCTACAAGACTAAAGATTAGAAAATTTCTCTTTAAACACTTCATAATATATGGAATATTCCTGTGAACCGACTTAAATTAAGCGGAAAAATTTGTAAATTTCAACGCTTTTAGTATAACAAACGAAGGAGAAGATGTCTACTCAGGTGAATTTTCTTTCTTGGAAGCAGAAATTTTTGACTTGGTGATTATTTCGTCCACAATGCCGTATTTTTTTGCTTCCTCGGCATCCATGAAGAAGTCTCGTTCTACGTCTTTTTCTATCTGGGCAAGAGTTTTGCCAGTATTTTTTGCCAAAAGTTTGTTCAAATTGTCGCGGGTTTTCAAAATATGCTTGGCGGTGATAGCGATGTCCGTTGCTTGACCCTCAACTCCGCCCATCGGCTGATGAATCATCACTTCGGCGTTCGGCAAGATAAATCTTTTGCCCTTTTTCCCGGCGGAGAGAATAATCGCGGCGCCAGAAGCGGCTAGCCCAACGCAAAAAGTGGAAATATCCGGACGAACATGGTTCATGGTGTCTACGATAGCCATCGTAGAGGTGACAGATCCTCCCGGAGAATTTACATAAAGATAAATATCTTTTTTCGCATCCTCAGATTCAAGGAAAAGAAGCTGGGCGATGATGATGTTCGCTGTGTTGTCGTCTATTGGCCCACCCAAAAAGATAATGCGTTCGCGCAAAAGGCGAGAGTAAATATCATATGCCCGTTCCCCAAACTGACTTTTTTCAATTACTGTTGGTATTAACATACGGCCAGTATATTCCGTTTTTATGAATTTTTCAAGAAGTCGAAAAAACTAGTTTTTATTGAGTTTCCAAAAATTGGAAGATTTTTTCGTTGGTGAGGACGTTCTCGGCGTGCATTTGAGCTCGCTCCGGGTCTGCTTCTTTGTAGTGCTCCAGTATCATCGCGACTTCTTTCGCTACTTGTTCCGGGTCAGCAGTGATATTTTCTTTTTTGCCGATTTCGTTTAGGACAAGAGCAAATTTCGCCTTCTTCTCGGCGTCTCCGCGGAATTCTTTTCGTAAATCTTCAACTGTTTTATTTAAATGCTTGAGATAATCCTCAAATTTGAGTCCCATTTGAGCGATATCTGATTCCATTCGGTATAAAATTTTATCTAATTCAACATCAATCAACACTTCCGGCAGGTCTATTTCACTCTTTTCGATTATTTCCTCGATTATTCTCAGTCTGGTTTTCTCTTTCAGTTTGTTATCCTTTTCTATTTTTATATTTTCTTTTAGCTTCGTCTTGAAATCCTCTACGTCCTTGAAGGGTCCGAGTGCTTTTACGAATTCATCGTTTAATTCAGGTAATTCTGGTTCAGGATGAGCGTGTTCTTCTCCTTCTTCGTGTTCGTGTTCTGCCATGTGCACATGTGGAGCGCGAGATTTGCGAATATCCATAATGGTATCCTCTAATTCTTTTTCGGTAACCTCAGTATTTTTTTCTTCTTCCGTAACTGCAGAGATTATTTTTTTTGCGAGAGCTTTATATTCTGGAAGTTTTATTTCCGGCAGAATCGCGGTTTTGATTTTGAAACCGAGAGGGTTGTTTCGAGCTAATTTCGTAATAGAAATTTCCGGACGGCCAATGGCATCGATTTTATTTTCTTCAATTATTTTCGGGTAATGTTCTCCGAGTGCCATTTCCGCCATTTCTTCCAAGATGCTTATCTCTGGAACTTTTGAAAGCAAAATATTCTCCGGGACTTTTCCTTTTCGAAACCCGTCTATCTCAACGTTTTCCCCGATTTTTTTTAATGCTTTTGTGAAATATGATTCAAATGCTTCAGTCTCTAGTTCTCCCTCTATTTCAACTTCACTTTTTGGCAGCTTTTTTACTGTTATTTTCATATTTTTTCAGTTTATATTTATTTGGGTTTTTTGTCAAAAAATAAAAAATCCCCGAAAAATCGGGGATTTTTTATTGGAATTTTATTTCAAACTATCCACGTTCACATCTATGTTCGTATTTGTTGTGTTCAGATCTTGTTCGAGAGTGTTTAGTGAAGCAGAGTCATCTGGGGTAACTGTCTTTGTAACAGCTAACGATTGTGGGTTTTCAATAATCTTGCTTCGATTTTTCTGCCAGAGATATACGCCACCGATAATAAGAATAAGAATAATTATTATTAACCCTATTAACGCTCCATTTGATTTTTTTTCTGGTTCCATTTTATTTTTATTAATTTATTAATTATTGTTACTGCTTTCGGTCTCAGGATTGTTGCTTGTTGAATCAATTTTTGTTTTAACAGCGTCCTTTAATGCTTTTACTGAATCTCTCAAGGCCTGATGAGAATCTACAAGTAACGTTTGTATTCCTTGAGCTAAGGTTCTCAGCTGGGTTTTGTTTTCTAAGGTAAGTTCATTTTTTGAGGCAGCGAGCAAGGTGTTAATTTCCGTAATTTTTGCTTTCGCGTCATTTAATTTTGTTTCAGCGGTGGTAATAAAACCCTTGGCAGCAGTAACATCAACGCCCTTCAATTCCAAGTCAGCTATTTTGGCATTAATTTTTTCCATTAAGGCTCCGATCCTATCTACTGCTTGGTCAAATCTCTCCAGGGCTTGTTCTCTTCCGGCAATTCTCAATCCTTCCAATTTTGCTTTTACTTGGTCTTTTTCATTTTTAATACTTTCTCTCAAGGCTTCCATTTTTTGTTTGGCTTCTTCTCTTTTTGATTCTACCTGATTTTTTATTGTTTCTCTGTTTCGTTCTGCTTGATCGCGCAGACCCTGAATAGCATTTTGTGTTTCTACTCTTATTTTATTTCTTTCTGTGTTTGCGCTATTCGTATTGTCTTCAGCTCTCAATGTTTGAGCATTTAGTACGAAAGCCATCGCTAAAACCGCAAACAGCACCAAATATTTTTTCATAAATTTTTTTTATATTAATAATAAATTAATAAAACGATAATAAGTAAGTTCGACACCTACACATTATACATCATTTATGACGAGATGAAGGCACAAATATTACAAACTAGATTAGGAAGGCGACCAAAAGTAAAGCAACAATGTTTAGTATTTTGATCATTGGATTGATAGCTGGACCGGCGGTGTCCTTGTAAGGGTCTCCCACGGTGTCTCCGGTAACAGCGGCCTTGTGAGCTTCACTACCCTTGCCTCCGTGGTTTCCTTGTTCAATGTGTTTTTTGGCATTATCCCAGGCGCCACCACCGGAAGTCATTGAGATAGCTACGAAGAGTCCAGTGATAATAGAACCGACAAGAAGCCCACCCAAAACAACGAATCCTTTTTCCGCTCCAAACAGAACAATGACCAAAATCGGAGCAAGGACCGGAATCAAGGCTGGCAGAATCATTTGTTTTATTGCCGCTCCGGTAATGATAGAAACAGCTTTTGCATAGTCAGGTTTTCCTGTTCCCTCCATAATTCCTTTAATTTCTCTGAACTGTCTTCTGATTTCTTCCACAACTTTTCCGGCAGTTTTTCCTACGGCTTCCATGCAAAGTGCACCGAAATAATAAGGAAGAAGTCCTCCTAGAAACAAGCCAACGATTACATACGGGTTGCTTAAGTCGAAGGTCATAGATTTTCCGGCCTTAATTATCTCTTCAGTATAAGAAGCGAACAAAACGAGAGCCGCGAGCCCAGCCGAGCCGATAGCGTAACCTTTAGTAACTGCCTTGGTTGTGTTGCCGACAGCGTCTAATGGGTCAGTGATGTTGCGAACGCTTTCTGGAAGTTCTGCCATTTCAGCGATGCCTCCTGCGTTGTCGGTGATAGGCCCATAGGCGTCAATCGCGACGATGATTCCTGTCATTGAAAGCATAGACATAGCCGCCACAGCGATACCGTAAAGCCCTCCGAAATAATAGCTAATTAATATTCCCAAAACGATAGTGATAAGTGGCAAAGCAGTAGCTTTCATGGAGATGGCTAAACCTTGAATAACGTTCGTGCCATGACCAGAGACAGAAGCTTCAGCGATTGATTTTACTGGAGCATATTTTGTAGAAGTGAAATATTCGGTGATAACAACCAAAGCCCCAGTAACAAAAAGACCTACGAGTGAACAAAAGAACAAATTTATTGTTTCATATTTTCCGTTTCCAGACATAAGTATGTTTGTCACGGGATAGAAAGCAGCAGCGGCGATGATGCCGGAGGCAATGAGTCCTTTGTACAGAGCGCCCATGATATTTGGAGTTTTTCCTTTTTCAGTTTTACTCAAACGTACGAACCAAGTTCCGATAATAGATGCAAAAATAGCAATTCCTCCAATAGCGAGAGGGTAGAGAATAGCATTTTCAAAACCAGCGAAAAGGAGCGAGCCCAAGAGCATTGTGGCGACAGAGGTTACGGCATAAGTTTCAAACAAATCGGCAGCCATACCCGCGCAATCTCCGACATTGTCTCCGACATTGTCAGCAATAACGCCTGGATTTCTTGGATCATCTTCCGGGATTCCAGCTTCAAGTTTACCCACAAGGTCTGCTCCGACATCAGCGGCTTTGGTGAAAATTCCACCACCCAATCTAGCGAAAACAGAAATAAGGGAAGCGCCAAAACCAAGACCAACAAGTGCGGTAACATCTTTGGTAATTGCATAAAATAGGGTTACTCCCAAGAGGGCGAGACCAACCACTAAAAGTCCGGTAACGGTTCCGCCACGAAATGCCAAAGAAAGAGCTTCATTTATGCCACTTTTTGCAGCTTCGGTGGTTCGAACATTTGCATGTACTGATACATTCATTCCGACGTATCCAGCTAAAGCAGAAAAAACTGCTCCGACCAAAAATCCGAAAGCCATAGTCCAGCCGAGTTTTGGAACAAAGCCAACAATGAAAAATAGAACTACTGCGATTATGCCGATAGTTTTATATTGTTTGTTCAAATAAGCCCCAGCGCCGTCTTGAATAGCCTTGGCGATTTCTTGCATGCGAGCATTGCCGGCATTCTTTTTTAAAATTGATTTAGCTAAAAACAAACCGTAAATAATAGAAACAACCGAGCTAACAATTGCAAACAATAAAAATTGATTCATATTTTTTATTCCGCTTAGCGGAAAAAGTTACTAATAATAAATAATAATTTTTCTATTTATTTTATTCTTCTTCTTTTAGTTCAACGTTTTCTCCGTCAGCCTTGGCTATTTCTTCTCCATCACCCTTAATATCTATTCTCCATCCAGTGAGCTTGGCGGCCAGACGAACATTTTGTCCGCCCTTTCCGATGGCCAAAGAGAGCTGATCGTTGCCTACTTCTACTGTAGCTTTGTGTTCTTTTTCATCAACTTCTATAGAAATAACTTTAGCAGGGGAAAGCGCGTTGGTAACAAAAACTTTCGGATCCTCTGACCAAGGAATAATATCAATTTTTTCACCAGAGAGTTCTCCTGTAATAGTGTTTACGCGTGTGCCCTTTTGCCCGACACAAGAACCGACAGCGTCGATGTGCTCGTCGTTTGAATACACGGCGATTTTTGAACGAGCGCCCGCCTCACGAGCCACTGATTTTATTTCTACTACGCCATTTTCAATTTCTGGCGCTTCCATTGAAAAAAGTTTTTCCAAAAATTTCGGATGCGCGCGAGAAAGGCGGAGATTTATTCCCCTTGGTGTATCTTCTACGCTGTAGAGATAAGCACGGATTCTTCGTCCACGCTCCCAATATTCTCCAGGGATTTGTTCCTCGGTCGGTAAAATTCCGGTGGCTCTGTTGAAATCAACGTATACATTTCCGCGTTCTACTTTCTGCACAATACCGGAAATGACTTCTCCTTCTTTGGTGCCATACTCATCGATAATAGAAGTACGTTCCGCTTCACGGATTTTTTGGATGATAACCTGTTTAGCTGTTTGAGCGGCGATGCGGCCGTAGTCGTCTTTTGTTTCTAATGGGAAAACGATTTCATCGTTGAGCTCTACTCCCTTTTTGATTTTTCTCGCATCTTCAAGCATGATGTGATGTTCGGGATTGAAGTGCACGCGTTCATCGTCAGGATTTTTCACGGAGTACTCCACTTCGTGTTTTTTGTGGTCTTTTTTTTCTAGCTCCTCTTCATCTAAAATAGCGATACTTTCGTCCACCACGATCTTTACCTGAACGAAATCAGTTTTGCCGGTTTCCATATCAAACTTTGCTCGGATGATTTGTCCTTTTTTGCCGTAGTCTTTTTTATAAGCCGCCGCCATTGCCTGCTCGATGGCTTCGAGTATCTTTTCTTTTGGTATTTTCCTTTCTTCCTCCAACTGTTCCAATGCCGATTTGAATGTTTTTATATCTAACATAAGGTTATTTTATTAAATTTTATTAAAAAAAGCCCCGTTTTGACAGGACTCTTATATAAGAAGATTACCACAATCCACACTTAAACGCAACCTGTTTTTATTTTATAGTATAATTAATTCATGAAGAAATATTTTCACTCGAGGTTTTTTGTGTTATTTAGTCTATTAACAATAATCATTATTGGTGGTTTTTATTTTAATCCGACTAAAGCACGTGCCATTTGTCCCGATGGTCAAACTCGTCCAGGGGTAGTAGGTTTAGTTACTGCTTCGATCTCCGGCACAAATGTTATTGGAACGGTGAATCTTGCTCCCATGCCGGCAACTTGTGAGGGTGGATATTGGTTAGAAAGCGGAACCGTCAAATTAAAATTAGTCGATACAAACAATAACCCCATAAGTGGGTATGAAATTCCGTTAGAAAATCCTTCCTTTCACGATGGTTACAATCCATACTCTATGAGCATTGCTGGTGTTTCTGCTGGTTCATATAAAATTAAAGCAGTGCCCTGTAATCCTATAAACACATGTGGCACAGCAGTATATTCTTCTACTTTTTATTTTGATATTGCTCCCCCCACAGGTGGGTCAATAGATTATGATGGTGGATGGACTGTTAACGCTGGTGGAGGTTTTCCTATTAACCTGAACGATGGAATAGACGATCAATCGGGCATCAACATCGCTTCTCGTATTTTAGAAGGACAGAATTGTATAATGACAGGTCTTGTTGCATGTGACCCCTCGTCTTCTGGCTGGGGTCCTGCTACTTCGACCTTGCAAGATCTCTATCCGAAAATAACGACCTGGGTAAGTCCAAAAATATGTTTTAAATATAGGTATAAGGTTTCTGATAATGTAGGCAATCAAGCCACATATACTAATCCCAATATAATATGTGGAGACGCCATAACTCCGCCAAACGCAATTATCACCTATGGATCTGGTTCCCCGTGTACCACTTCCGCTAGTGGACTACCGTCGTGTTTTGGTGAAAGTTCATATGGGAATATCCCTATTAGTGTTACCTATCCAGGTCATGCCGCAGACATTGACCCTACTTCAAGAAAAATTTTATTTACTTCATGCACAATGAATG
This sequence comes from Candidatus Nomurabacteria bacterium, assembly GCA_037440325.1. Classification (GTDB taxonomy): domain Bacteria; phylum Patescibacteriota; class Minisyncoccia; order Phycocordibacterales; family UBA9973; genus UBA9973. The sequence continues at coordinate 14,172 of JBBIUG010000012.1, forward strand.
GGGGCGGTCCATGTGCTCCTTCTAATATGGAAGTTAATGCTACTCAAGCTTCTGTTGCAGGATCGTTTCCTAATTATAGCTATACTGGAGAGACAGGAAAGTGTTACCGATTTTGGTATAACGTAAAGGATGTGCTGGGCTTGGAGTCGACGGGAACTGACCCTAACCCCGGCGGTTATGTTTGTGTTGACACCCAATACATATCAGGTGGTTCTATTAACTACCCCGCAGGATATGCAAGCGTCGTTAATTTTAATGTTACCAACGGGGTAGACACAATGCCTGGATCGGGGATATCACCAAACACCCCTAGCAAAAGCATTCAGTCAAGAAATTGCCTTATGGACGAGAGCGGTCCGTGCGTTCCGTCCGGGGTATATTCTGGAATAGGCGATCCAAGTTTGCCAGGAACCCTA
>JBBIUG010000012.1:14597-15275 GCA_037440325.1 Candidatus Nomurabacteria bacterium
GGTCGTTGCTATCAGTTTGTGTATCTGGTAGAAGACTACGCCCACAATCAAACTACGTATACAAATCCAAATGTTATTTGTAACGATACTTATGCTCCGGTAGTCTCCTGTAACCCAAGTCAAAAAATAGATACAGTGTCTTATGATGTTTCTCTTTCGCCGTCGGACACGGGTGGTTCGGGAATAAGTAGCGCAAAATATTTAGTTGATGGCGTTGCGAGCAGTACAAATGGAACGTTGTTCACGGGCACCACAAATGTAAACATTTCTGAACAAGGAACCCATACGATTGGTTGGTGGATAAAAGATGGTGCCGGAAATGAGAAGACGGGAAGTTGTGGCAATTATGTTTTTTCTGATCCACTCAGTGTTACGGTAAACCCAAACACATATTCAACTACTCTCCCCAATAGCACTATTTCTGCTCTCTATACTCTCACCAACGGTACTTCAACTAATACCACCTGCCGATTATTGGACAATGTAGGCAATCCCCTCGGCACTTATTCCTCTTGCACCGGAACTAAATCAGTTGTAGCCCCAGTTGTTGCCGGTACTTATGCTTATTCTATCCAGGCCTACAAAGTTTCCACGAATGAAACTAAAACTAGTAACCAGTTTGTGGTAACAGTAAGTGCCACAGCCGTACTAGGTATCTCGGTAAATCCAACTAGTTAT
>JBBIUG010000013.1:0-5324 GCA_037440325.1 Candidatus Nomurabacteria bacterium
ACAACCCTTCTTTCTGCATTTTTCTCCAGTACGGCGATAGGCTTCGTGGTGGAGTTGAAATTTTCCCTTTTTGCCGTAAATATTTAAATAATCCGACATTGAATCCCCACCGAAATCTATTCCTTTTGATAAGGTTTCTTTTATTGCCCTAAACAATAATTTAAATTCTTTGTCGCTGATTTTTGACACTTTTCTCTTTGGGCGTATGCTGGTGCGCCAGAGTATCTCATCGGAATAAATATTACCGATACCGGCCAGAACAGTCTGATCCATCAAAACTGTTTTAATTTTACCTGATGGTTTTTTTTGTAATCTCTCTTTTAATTTTTCTAAAGTAAAATTTTTATCTAAGGGCTCCGGTCCGACTGTGTTTAAATGTCTACTGTCGTGTGCAACCTTGGTATCGAGTAAAGTAATTTTACCAAACTTGCGAACATCTGATAGAACTAAATATTTTTTGTTAGATAAAGTAAATATTACGTGCGCGAACCTTATTTTTGGATCTTTTCCAAAATAAAGATATCCTGTCATTTTGAGATGAACGAGAATTGTTTTGTTGTCCGAAAGGTTTATTAATATATTCTTCGCTCTTCTTTCGGCTGAAATTATTTTTTTGTTTATTACTTCCTTTTTGAATAAAGGAAAAAATTTCGGATCCGCGACGGTTTCCTTTTTTCGTCTGTCTTTGGTGGATAAATCTGTCCAAATGTCTTTAATAATAAGGCCAACAACGGTTCTCTTCAGGCCTCGTACAGTTGTTTCCACCTCTGGTAGTTCTGGCATGGTATGATTGTACAATGATAATGAAAAAGGCACCATTTATTTTATTTTTTCTGTTTACGGCATTTTTTTTGCCAACACTTCAGGCGAAGGCAGAAACAGCACCCATTAGAATTTTAATTGTCCCCGGGCACGACAATGAGATTTGGGGTTCGCAATATGGAAATTTAAAAGAGGCGAATATGAATCTGGCCCTAGCCACCAAAATTTTTACTTTATTAAAAAGCGACAAAAGGTTTGAGGTTTATATTACTCGCGACGGCAACGGATATACAAAAGAGTTCGCCGACTATTTTTCTTTACACAAAAATGACATTTTAGCCTTTAAGGAAGATGCGAAAAAGGAAACACAGAACAAAATTAACAGCGGGGATTTTATCGCAAGAGAAGGGGTTCCACATAACGCGGTTACAGAAGATACTTCAGTTATCCTTTACGGCATTAATAAGTGGGCGAATGAAAATAAAATAGATGCCGTTATTCATGTTCACTTTAATGATTATCCGCGACCCAATAATTGGGTGATGGGAAAATATAAAGGTTTCGCGGTGTATTTTCCCGATGTTCAGTTCTCCAATGGGGCCGAAAGTGGACGGCTAGCGACGGATATTTTTACGCAATTGAAGAAAAAATATATAACCAGTACGTATAAAAAAGAGTTGGGAGGACTTCTTTCGGATCAAAAATTGATTGCCCTTGGTTCCAGCGAGACCCTTGTTTCTACGGTTCGTTCTGTTTTAGTTGAATATGGCTATATTTACAGGTTTGGAAATAGCACAATGCGACATAGTGCTTATACCAACATGGCTATTCTTACTTTTAACGGCATCAAAAACTATTTCTTCCCAAACTAGTTATTTACTACCCAAAATTTTCAGCGCCTCGCGAATCTTGGTATTAGTATTTCCTCCTGGGGTGACTTTTTTCAGCGCCTCGCGTGCTTCTCCTTGAGAGTACCCCAAAGCCTTAAGCGCTTCCAGCGAATCCAATTCTTCTTGTAAAGAAGAGTAACCCTCCTCTCCACTCATTTTTTCTTTTAGCTTGTCTCGCAGTTCGATCACGATTTTTTCTGCGGTTTTTTTGCCAATACCAGAAATTTTGGTTAAGTAACTTATGTCGTTCGTGCCAATTGCCTTTCTTAATGTTCCGACAGAAGCTACCCCTAAAATAGTAAGCGCACCCTTCGGTCCAATTCCGGAAACATTTATAAGTAACTCAAAAAACTTAAGTTCTTCATCATCTAGAAAACCATATAAATCAAAAGCATCTTCACGCACATGAGTGTGAATCCAAAGAAATATTTCATCACCTGTTTTCTTTGTCTTAGACAAAATGTCTGGTGAAACACTTATTTTATAACCGACCCCTCCAGTCTCTACAATCAGAAATTTTTCTGTTTTTAATATAATTTTTCCTCTTATACTACCAATCATGGGTTAATCATAACATAATTGCATTTATTTGGGTTTTTTGTTATATTGCATATATGCCAATAACACAATCAGCTAAAAAAGCAATCCGAAGTTCTCTTCGCAAGAAAGCCTTTAATGATCAACGCAAGAAGGCGATGAAGGAAATAATAAAAAAGATTGAAAAAATCGCAAAAAAAGACAAGGCCGAAGCGCTAAAAATGCTTTCTTCTGCTTTCCAGGCGATAGACAAAACAGCCCAAAAGGGAGTAATAAAAAAGAACAACGCCGCCCGCAAGAAAGCTCGTTTAGCAAGGTTGGTTAAATAATCTTAACTATATTTTCATGAATCATCTACTAGAATTTTATGGAACCGAGTGTCCGCATTGTGTTTCTATGCATGAATTAGTAGAAAGACTAGAGAAAGAAGAAGGAATCAAAATTGAAGCGTTAGAGGTTTGGCACAACAAGGAAAACGAAAAACGGCTAATCGACCTGGATAAGGATTTTTGCGGAGGAGTTCCATTTTTTTACAATCAAAAAACCAATAAATGGATTTGTGGAGAAGCAAACTATGAAGAGTTGAAGAGTTGGGCACAAGGAAAATAATTAAAAAAATAAAAAAGCCCCGCAGGGGGCTTTTTTATTGGAGAATATTACGCGCGTTGTACGTTCGTAGCATTCAATCCTTTTGGTGTCTCTTCAGTTTCAAAAGAAAGAGTGTCTCCTTCCTTCAGTTCGTCAAAGGTTACGCCAACAAGAGAATTACTGTGGAAGAATAAATCCTTCGCAAGTCCTTCTGCTGTAATGAAGCCGAAACCTTTATCAGTGAGTCTTTTTATGGTACCAGTCATTGATGTTTTTGTTTAAGTTATTAAATTACAAATAAGATTACTTTAGAAATCGACTCTTTTCGCACCTACTTTGTCCTACAAGTATATCACACAACAACCTGATTTGTCAATGTGTCAATAATGACTGAAGGAATATAGATAGTTCCTTGCCCTTTATCTCTCTTAGGCCATTTGGTTTTAGGTTGCCCAATTTTATATTCATAATTCTTTCTCTTTTTAGGTCTGCGACTTCCTGGAAAAGAGCGGAACACATTCGTCTGATTTGGTGTTTTTTACCTTCGGTTAATATTATTCTGAAATTATTTTCATTTATAATTTTTACTTTGCATGGTTTAGTTTGATATCCTTCGATGTTTACTCCAGCCTCCATCTTTTTCTTGAAACTAGAACGCAACTTGTTGGAGGTTTTTACTACGTATTCTTTTTCATGAATATATTTAGGATTTAACAATTGATCTGTGATGCGGCCATCATTAGTGAGGATTAATAGACCATGAGAATTTTTGTCCAATCTCCCGAGCGGAAAAAGATCTTCTGCCGGTGAGCCGGTTTCAATTCCGATGGGTTTATTATAAGCAAAATACTTATATTCTTTTTTTTCTGCTCCTTTAACCTCAACCTTGTCGCCTTCACTTACCTGGCTACCAAGGACTGCTAGTTTTCCATTTATATATACTTTTTTTGCCAACACGAGCTCGTCTGCTCCACGTCTGGTGGAGATTTTTTTAAGAGCCAGATATTTATTGATACGTATTTGGTACGACATGACTTAAATATAACACAAAGACAGCGCCCATGAGCGCTGTCTTTGTGTTGTTGAGTTGTTCGATTTTTTAATGAGTTGTGGTGTTGTTTTTTTTCTCTGATTTACCAAATAGGTATTTAACCAGAAGAGCCAAGATAAGTACAAAGATTATAAGAAGAAGCCATCCGAAAAGATTTGTTGGGAAAAAACCGGCCCACAGAACGTTGGCTCCCAGGTTTTTCTCATTTACGCCACTGCAGATTTGTGCAGTAATGTTTGTGCTTACTGATTGAGAATTCCCGGATGGGTAGATGTAAGAAAGAACAGAAGGAAAGTTAAGTGGAGCACCAGCAGAGACATCAGTCCTTACCCTTACTCTAGTGGTTACTGTTCCTTGGCCGTTTGCGCGCAAGGTTCCAAGATTAAATATCAAGGTGTTTCCAGAAAGGTTTGGGTTGTTCGGACTTGAAGAAACATACTCAACTTCATTAGGAAGGTCTAAACGCAAAACTAAATTAGAGATTGAGCCGTTTCCGACGTTCTGATAATTTACCGCGTAGTTTATTTCGTCTCCGGGGCATGGCCTGGTGTTGTCGATAGTGGGAACTATTGGTTGGTTACGATCAACAGAAGAATTTATCAAGACTACCGATGAAAGCGGGATGACTGGTCTTGGAGTAGGATTATAAACTGGTTGGTTCGTGTACACGGTTACAGAATCAGTGGCTGTCCCGTAGTTGTTGTTACAAGTTATGGTGTAAGTTCTGCTTGTCAAAGTAAGGTTGTTGGCGAAATAAGAGCCGGAAGTATTTTTGTATCCTGACCAATTTCCTGAACCGCCATATGCTGAACAAGAGGTCGCATCAGTTGAATTCCAGGTGATAGTACTTGATCCGCGATAGCTAGTGGTTGTCGGGTTGGCGTAAATATTAACTGTCGGCCTGTCCTGTTGATATCTGCAAGGTGAAGAGTCTCCATAATTGGTTGCATTGTGGTCTCGACAAATGTCGTTGTTTTGGTTTACATAAACAGTTACCGAGTCGTTGGCTTGTTCGCCATCTGTTCCATAACAAGTGATAGAGTATGTTCTTGTGGAGGTCGGATATACCATTCTGTTTCCGGAGGTTGCAGTACTGTTCGTCCAAGAAGCAGAGCAAGAGTCTGCGTTGTTTGAATCCCAAGAAAGATTGGAGCCTTCTCCAGAATCAATGTTTGAAGGATTAGCGTTTAAATTAACGCTAATATTTCCTCCGCCATTGTTGTTAACATAAACAGTTACTGAGTCACTCGCAGAGGTGCCGTTAGTTCCATAACAAGTAGTGGTGTATGTTGTGGTAACTGTCGGAACAACCAAACCATCTCCGCTTGTGGCTGAACTCGACGTCCAGTAAGAAAAACAATAGTTTGCGTTTGTTGAATTCCAAGTTAAATTAGAGTTTTGTCCTCTATTTATATTTGTCGGATTCGCAGTTAAATTAACGGTTGGATTTTGCACTTGAGTGACTGTCACCGTCGCAGAATCGGAAGCTTGTGTTC
>JBBIUG010000013.1:5424-14045 GCA_037440325.1 Candidatus Nomurabacteria bacterium
GCTGACCATTTTGAATGGAAGATGGGTTAGCCGTTAAGTTTACAGTTGGATTTTGTACAGGATTAACATTAACAGTTACTGAATCAGTGGCAGAAGTGCCGTTTTCTCCATAACAAGCAATTGAATATGTTGTTGTCATTGTTGGAAAAACTATCTTGCTTCCGTTGGTTGCCGTGCTAGAAGTCCAATAAGCGGAACATGAGGTTGCATTAGTAGACGTCCAAGTAAGAGTACTTGATTCTCCATAATTGATACTCGTAGGATTAGCAGAAAGATTTACCGTGGGGTTCACCTGACACGTAAGAGTAGTAAAATTATTAACTCCACCGTAAGTAGTACCATAGTTGTTCGTAACAATTAACTGATAGTAATAAGTAGTGTTTTCAGTTAAGCCGGAGATGTTCTCCTGAATAGGGAAGCTTCCTTGGTTATAATAATAACGAGTCGGAGTTGGTGTTCCTCCTCCATTTGCTACGATGTTGTAATTTGTTCCATATACAAAATGCGCCCAAGCTGGTGGAGTGCCAGTAACGACTGTTCCGTTCAAAATAGCGCTGTTACAAGTAGCTGCGGAGGCCGTGGTAGTAATATTAAAAAATCCCAGGATAGTAAAAATACCCAATATTAATCCGACCGACAATTTTGTTTTTTTATTCATATTATTTTTCATAATCTTTTAAAGTTTTTAATTATTAAAAGCGATTTCTGTCTCCAAAATGTGCAGAAAATTTGCCTATTTTTTCAGGGAGTATTGTATAATATTAGTGAACAAATGTCAAGTGGCACGGAAACGAAGTCCGTACCCGTGTTTAATATTGAGGAGTCTCATTTTTCTAGTCCTCTCGGCAGGAATCGAACCTGCATCATAACTTCCGCAAAGTTACGTCCTATCCATTGAACGACGAGAGGATGTTTTTAGATTAGCAATTCTGATTATAAAAATCTACTTTTTAGAATCCGAGCACTTCCATAATTTTGTCAGAAGGGTGTTCTTTCATTTCAACTTCTTCAACTTTTTTTGCAACAAAAATTGAATGAATTCTTACTGCAATGTTTTCATCTATAGGGATTGAAAGAATTGGCATAAAAGCTCTATCGGAATGAACAAAAAGAATTGGTTTCAGATCTGTTTCTCCTGAAGTGTCTAGTTGGACCCAGAAAGATTTGATGTTTTCATAAGGGTAAAGACGAGAACCAATCTTTAAGCCCTTGTTGTTTAATTCGTAGGTTATCATTTCTGGTTTTTTGGTTGCAAAAAAACCAAGAAGAATACCAGAAAGCACAAGCAACGCAGCAAAAAAATAATTTTCAAAAATAATTGCAGCAATAGAACTCGTAACCACAATTATTCCCAATGCCCAAAACCAATCTTTGCTTCGTTCTTTTTCTTCGTATTCTAATGCTGACCAAGATAGTTTTTCAATAACTTTTTCGTTGATATGCATACCTTAATTATACGCCGTATAATATATTTTAGCAAAACAAAAAAAGCTTATTAACTGCGGAGGCGGTGAGATTCGAACTCACGGACCCCGTAAAGAGTCTCTTGTTTTCAAGACAAGTGCCTTCAACCACTCAGCCACGCCTCCTCTCTCCGCTCGTCGTTGTGTCTTCGTGTCCTCTCGGACCCTTCCTTATGTCCTCGCGCTAAAGCGCATCGGACATTTCTGATAATATCAGAATCAGATGAAATATGAAGCAGTTCATATTTCATAGCCACGCCTCCATTATTCTGTTGTTATTGATTTATAGGCTTTGCTTGTTTGGAAAATAGTTCCTTTATATCACTCCACTTCTTTGCAATGACAAAGATATAAATAATTTCCAAAATACCGACAGTGTTAATAACAAGAAATACCAAGAACCACCACTTCTGATTATTTTTTGCCGCTATCCACAAAGAACAACCTTTCCAAAACAAAGACCATACCAAAATCAAAACAAAAACCCAACCGTTTATTCCAAAAAACGAACTATATTGGTTTATCATAATGAAAATATTATACCAGAAATTATATTTTATGCTAGTATCCTAAGATGGCAAGATATTTAGGTATTGATTATGGAACAAAGAGAATTGGGGTGGCTGTTTCGGACGAAAACGGATTTTTCGCCTTTCCCAGAGAGATTATTTCAAACAACAAAGAAGTTCTCGGAAAGATTATAGAGATAACAAAAAAAGAGAAGATTGAGGCGATTGTGATTGGGGACTCGGCTGATTTCAAAGGAAAGCCCAATACTTTGTCTTCCAAGGTTGATCTATTTATTTCAAAACTGAAGGAGATATCAGATTTGTCGATTTACAAACAAAAAGAATTTTTAACTTCTGTCGAGGCAAGGCGTTCAAAAGAAACAAAAAAAGATTCAAATAAAACTCAAGCACACAGTAAAATAAAAAAAGCGAAGTCCGGAAGAGTTGACGCCGGAGCAGCCGCATTAATATTACAAAGGTATTTAGATAAAATAAATAAATCAAGATGATTAATATTGAAGAATTTAAAAAAATTGAAATGGTTGTCGGGAAAATATTATCGGCAGAAAAAGTTCCAGACACGGAGAAGTTGTTAAAATTGTCCGTCGACCTCGGGGAGGCCACCCCGCGACAAATAGTTTCAGGAATTTCTTTGTATTTTCCAGATTGTTCCGTGTTAGTCGGCAAAAAATGCATGTTTGTTGCTAACCTGGAGTCGAGATTGATTCGAGGGTTAGAGAGTCAAGGCATGATTTTGGCGGTCTCTACAGAGGATGGAAAATTTTCACTTCTGGAGCCCAGCGATGAAATACCGGTTGGCGCGCGCGCAAAATAGAAAAGATAAAGATTTTTCGAGCTTGTAAAATATTGATTTTGTTTTGTGAAAAACCTTGCAGGGAGTATAATATTATTATGTTTGGGAATTCCCTCAATAAATTTTTCTTCAGATTTTTTCCTACCCCAGGTTATTTGATGACTCCTTCTTTTGGTTTTGATATTTCCGACGAATCAATAAAATTTGTAGAACTTTTTGAAACAAAAAATGGAATCAGGCTAGGGCGATATGGCGAACGCAAGATCCCACCCGGCATCATTGAGTCCGGAAAAATTAAAAACAGTGCCAAGCTGAAAGAACTTTTAATTTCTCTAAGAAAAGAAGAAGGAATAAAATTTGTAAGAGTATCTTTGCCCGAAGAACAAGTTTATTTGTTTATGCTTCGACTGGAAAAAACCGGTTTAAAAAACATTCGGGAAGGAATAGAGCTTTCTTTGGAAGAACATGTGCCTGTCTCTGCGCAAGATGCTATTTTTGATTATGATTTGGTCAGTGAAGACGCGCAAGGGTTGGATTTGCAAGTTGCAGTCATTCCTAAAAATATTATTGAAGATTATTTGTTCGCTTTTAAGGAATCATCGATGTCTGTGCAGTCGTTCGAAATAGAGACCCAGGCGATTTCACGAGCGGTGGTTAAAAAGGGAGACATGGAGACTTACATGATAGTGGATTTTGGAAAAAATCGAACGGGAATCTTTATTGTTTCTAAAGGGATAGTAGAATTTAGTACCACCCTTGATATCGGGGGATCTTCTTTAAATAAAATGATTCAAAAGAACTTTCAAACAAGCATAGAAGAAGCGGAAAAAATGAAAAAACAATACGGGCTTGAACGAAATGCGAAAAATAAGGAGATTTTCGCAGTGCTCTTAAACAGCACTTCAGTTCTTCGCGACGAAATAGTCAAACATTTTATATATTGGAACACGCACAAAGACGAAAAAGGAAACGACAGACCATTAATCAAAAAAGTAATACTTTGTGGTGGGGATTCTAATCTTATTGGTCTCTCTGAATACCTGTCTGTCAGTATGCGAACCACAGTAGAAATGGCAAATGTTTGGGTTAATGTTGCAAAAAAAGAAGAAGATGTTCCGGAAATAAACTTTAACCAATCACTAGCGTTTGCTCCTGCCTTGGGGCTTGCCTTAGGAAACTTTGATTATGATTAACTTAATTCCAAATCAAGAAAAGAAAAGAAAAGTAAACGATTTTTATTTCAGATTAGTCGTAGTTTTTTTAACGATGCTTGGATTTTGCGCCCTTGTCGCCGCCGCTTCTCTCTTCCCGGCTTTTTTTCTTTCTCTCTCCAATAAAAATTTAGCAAACGCAAAGTTAGAAACACAAAAACTAGAACCAGTTCCTGTCCTCGACCAAGGCTCGCTGTCCATGATGGAAGACACTAGCAATAAACTGGATATGGTTGACCTGGCGGAGAAAAATAAATATCTTATTTCTCAAAAAATAGTAAATGAAATAATTCTTAAAAAGATGTCAGATATTAAAATCACTCAAATTAATTATGATAACAGTTCTCCGGGAGGAAAAAAGGTAAATGTTAACGGAGTGGCGCCAAGTCGTGAAAGGTTGTTGCTGTTTCGTCAGACCCTCGAGGACGATGCATTTTTCAAAAAAGTGGATTTGCCGATTTCCAACTTTGTTAAAGGCTCTAATATAGAGTTTTCCTTAAGCTTAATTCCTTCATAATCGCATGCACAACAATCCTAAAAGCACAAAGAAGTTTAGAAAAGCACCGTTGATTTTTTCAATAATCTTTTTAATTTTTTCGTGCGCCGTCTTTTTCTTTTTATACAAAAAAACAGAAGGCAATAAGGCCGTCGCAGAAGATGCGCAAACCAAGTGGCAAAACGAAGCAACGAGGCGAGACGAAATACGTTCTTTAGGACGCTCTCTTAAAGATATCGAAAACGAAAGAAATTTATTGGAATCGCACTTTGCTTACGGGTCTGATATTGTTCCTTTTTTAGATACAATAGAAAAATTAGCCACAGAAGTAAACGCTAAGCCAGAAATCGTCTCTGTAGATATTCCGAAAAATAAAAAAGGTCTCTATGCGGTGGTAAAAGCTTCCGGTAGTTTTGAATCAATTTATAAATATTTGACCCTTTTGGAAAATTCTCCATACGAACTAGAATTTACTTCGGCTAATATTCAAAATTTGAGCACGGGAGATCCGGCAGCGCAAAATTCTACTTCGGGCTGGGAGGCAGTTTTTAAAATACAACTTTTAAGTTTTATCCAATAAAATACAACACTCATGAATTTAAAAATATTTAAAATAAAAAAAAGTTTTAAAAAAGGTGGGGCCCACCTTCGTCCGGGCACGAGCTGGAAAATTGTTCTATGCGTGGCTGTTGTGCTAATTCTTCTTTCTTTTGCGTTTAGTTACAACTTGTTCATGCAAATAGATAAAGAATTTGTGGTAACTCCCGATGGTTCCAATACTCAAATTAAAATAGTAAAAAAAGAAAGAATCACAAAGACCCTTGATTATTTTTCCGCCAGAGAACAAAAGTCTACCGAAATCTTAAATTCGCCGTCGCCGGTCGTTGACCCATCACGGTAAAAATGTTAATTTAAATGAATTGCGCAGTTGGTTCAGTTGCAGCGATGGCGTGAGAGCATTTTTTGAAAAATTAGTTGTATGGTAATAATATACGCAGTTAGCTCAGTCGTAGCGACGCGAAGAAATCACTGTTCTGTAAAATAAATATAAGATAATGAAATATGCGCGGTTAGCTCAGTTGGTAGAGCAACCCGTTTACACCGGGAAGGTCAGGGGTTCGAGTCCCTTACCGCGCACTCTGCCCTTGTAGTTCAATGGATAGAACGAGGCTCTTCTAAGGCCTTGATGTAGGTTCGATTCCTACCAAGGGCACAAAACTGAAAGTTTTGTGAGTCCGCAGCGCGACGGCGCGAGGAGCGGGGTGCGAAATTTTTCAGCAGAAAAATATTTGCAACCAATGAAAATTAAAGTTTTATACGAGGACTCCAATATTCTCGCCATCGACAAACCATCGGGCATTTTGGTGCACCCTGACCAAACGAGTAAAGAAAAAACGATCTTAGATATTTTTATTAAGAAATATCCCAAAGTTGAAGTCGTGCACCGACTAGACAAAGAAACTTCCGGAGTCATGCTTTTGGCAAAGAATAAAAAAGCCCACGAATTTCTTAAAAAACAATTTCAAGATCGAGAGATTAAAAAAATATACCTTACTATCGTCTCAGGCCATGTAAAAAACGAAAGAGGAATAATTAACAAACCCATAGGAAGAAGCCCCAAGGATTTTCGAAGACATCTCGCCGGACGAGGCGCACGTGGAGAAATGCGCGAAGCGATAACTCAATATAGAGTTTTAAAAAGACTTGAAGGGCCACAAAAGTTTTCTTTGCTTGAAATTCGCCCCAAAACGGGTCGAACACATCAAATCAGAGTGCATATGAAGTATCTAAATCATCCAGTCGCTTGTGATTCTTTGTATAATCCAGGTAAACCATGCCCAAAAGGGATGTCACGCTTGGCGCTACATGCCAAGTCTATAGAATTCAAAGACCTAAAAGGAAAGACCGTAAAAATTGAATCACCACTTCCCCCAGAATTCAAAAATATTTTTGGAGAAGAATAATTGCCTTTGAAAAAGTTTTATGTTAAAGTGTTTTTGCTATGGCAGGAAATAAGATCACAAAAATAAAATTCAGTCCGGTAGACATCGAAGAGAGAAAAAAGCTTGATTTCAAAGCAGGAGATACTGTTTCTGTTTCTTCTAAGATTTTAGACGAAAAGGGCAAATATCGTTTGCAGTCTTTTGAGGGCATCGTACTCGCCAGAAAGCACGGCAAAGAAGCGGGTGCCACTTTTACCGTTCGCAAGGTTGCTTCAGGTGTTGGAGTGGAAAGAATTTTCCCTTTATATTCTCCAATGATAGGTAAAATCGAAATAACCAAAAAAGCCCGAGCTCGCAGATCAAAACTTTACTACATCCGAAACAAAGCAATAAAAGATGTTCGCCGAAAAATGCGATCGGTTACAAATCAAGATGAAGCAGAAGAGGAAGTAACAGAAAAAGCAACAGAATAAAAAAAGAACAAAAAATCCGTTTCACAAAAATGGATTTTTTTGTTAAAGTTTCCTGTGTGAGTTTGTTTGCCCAGGTGGCGAAACTGGTAGACGTACTACCTTGAGGTGGTAGCGCCCGCAAGGGCATGCGGGTTCAAATCCCGCCCTGGGCACAAAATTGAAAGTTTTGTGAGTAGCAATTCTATATATTTTTTGCTATAACTTAGGGCACATGGTGCCTATGGTGTAATGGTTAGCACTAGGGTTTGTGGAACCCTCAGTTCGAGTTCGAATCTCGATAGGCACCCCGCAATTTTAGCTTTATATAATAATGTTTGTATTTTGATACCCTACACGGAATTGAACTTATGTTGTATTTATAATATAAACATGTTACTATATCAATACAGATTGATATAGTATGAATAACTTAAATATAAAATCATATATAAAATCCATATCGGAACCAAATAGGTTAAAGATTTTGGAGTTTTTAAAGGATGGAGAAAAATGTGCTTGTGAAATACATCCAAAACTTAAATTACCTCAAAACTTGAGTTCTCATCATTTAAAGGTTTTAAAAGATTTAAAATTATTAAAAAGTCGAAGAGATGGTAATAAGATAATATATGAAAGAGACGAGAATGTTATTAAAAGGTATCAATCAGAATTAACAAAAACAATACTAAAATAATATGAAAATAGAAGTAATCGGCTCGGGGTGTAAAAAATGTAAAATGCTTTTTGAATTAACACAAAGTGTAGTTAAGGAGTTAGGAATTAACGATGCTGTTTTATATAGCACAGATGTAAACAAGATAATCAGTATGGGTCTAATGAGTAGTCCTGTACTCACAATTAACGATAAACCAATCTTAGTTGGTATGCTCCCTGATAAGGATAAATTGAAAGAGATAATATCTAAAAACATATGAGCATTTTTTACCCAATACAATTATTGGCTGATTTTGTCACATTTCAATTAGCTGGACTATCTCAAGGTTCTTATTTAGGAAGTGCTCTTAACTTTTTCATTTATGATACGATAAAAATATTTATACTACTGTCGGTTATTATCTTTATCGTTTCTATAATTCGTTCATATTTACCGCCAGAGAAAATAAGAAGTATTTTATCTCATAAAAATAAGTACGCTGGTAATGTAATTGCGTCACTTTTGGGAATTATTACTCCGTTTTGCTCTTGTTCAGCTATACCCCTATTTTTAGGGTTTATTCAAGCTGGTGTTCCACTTGGAACAACTTTTTCTTTTCTTGTGGCTTCGCCAATGATAAACGAAGTTGCTTTAGTTCTATTGCTTGGAATGTTTGGCTGGAAAATTGCTCTTATTTATATAATCAGTGGACTTATTATCTCGATTTTTTCTGGAATAATTATTGGAAAATTAAAAGTAGAGAAGCTGGTTGAGCCATTTGTCTATCAAAATACAATAAATGGGAATGTTGATTTACCGACAATGACTGGGAAAGAAAGAGTTATCTATACTAAAGACTATACCTTAGATATTTTAAAGAAAGTTTGGTTATATATTTTAATCGGTATTGGAATAGGTGCTTGGATTCATGGATATGTCCCTGCCGATTTCTTAGCTCAATATGCCGGAAGTGATAAATGGTATGCTGTACCGCTTGCTGTCCTTGTCGGTATTCCACTTTACTCAAACGCTGCAGGGGTTATACCACTTGTTTCCGCCTTAACTGAAAAAGGAGTAG